>CACWIL010000355.1 GCA_902760905.1 uncultured bacterium | reverse complement strand
CTTATGATGACACCTTTAGAACGGCTTATTGAACTTTCATTGCTTAAAAAGAGTTTAGAAGCCTTGACTGAACAGCAGAAGTCTTAGAACTCATCTGTGTCATGTAATGACTTGATAAAGCGTTTCCACGCTCTTGAGTTCTTAATTTCCTGAAAAGTGGCACGACTTGTCGATTTTCCGGTTTCTCTTTTAAAATTACGTTCAAACTGCTCAAGACCGGCTTCAACTTCACCGGACAGCTTTGAAACACGGATTTTAGAATTTTCATGTTCATTCAAAGAACCTGAAAAATGCTCGTTGAGCAAAATATAGATTTTAAAATTCATTTTTGAGAGATCTCCTAAAAAATATTTTTATATTTATTATATATAATATATAATATTTATAATTTTTTTGTAAAAAAGGAATTTAAAATGTCTGAACTATCTAATAGAAAATGGGATGCACGGTATTTAAAAATTGCTAAAGATGTTTCTGAATGGTCGAAAGATCCGTCAACAAAAGTTGGTGCTGTAATTGTAGGCGATAAGCATCAAATTGTTTCTCAAGGATATAACGGCTTTCCTAGGGGTTTTAAAGATTCTTTAGACCGTCTTGAAAATAAACCGGTTAAATATCAATATACAATTCATGCGGAAGCAAATGCCTTGTATAATGCACTATATAACGGTTCATGCGTCAACGGCAGTACTATATATGTTCATGGCTTGCCATGCTGTATAGAGTGTGCAAAAGCCATTATACAATCAGGTATTAAAAGGGTTGTTTATGATTCTAAACCAAAATCAAACTGGGAAGAATCAACGGCAAAAGCCTTGGAACTTTTCAAAGAAGCAAATGTAGAAACAGTCTACATCGAAGATCTAAACTTGCTTTGAAATTGAAAAATACTCATACAGCTTTTGAGGTGTGTAGGTTTCCGGCTTATCAAGTTTTAAAAACTCTGCACACCATTCTGAACAAAAATAACGGTTCTTATGCTGATGAAACTTGATAATGCAGTTTATGCAGCCACAGTAATCATATTTGCAATCTTTAGTTTTAAAATAAAAATCAATAAGATTAGCATTTGATGTATTAGTATCAAAGAATTCCCACTCATTCTCATCATAAAACTGCTCAAAATAGTCCACCCCACGGAACGGTAATGCGGTGAAACCGCACATGTAGTTTGATGTTCTGCGTGTAATTATTGCACAATGGGAAAATTTAGAAAAGGTAAAGAGTCTGACCAAGTAATCAATTATTCTCCCTTTTCCCTTATAGAAACCTATTTGTACTTTCATTTTTAGCCCTCTTAAATTATCGGTATTTCAAATGTGTATGTTTGCCATCGTTCGTTAGGTAAATTTGTATGCTGCATTCTAAAATCATCATCAAAGTAGAACTTTAATAATGATGGTGATGACGGTGTACCCGAAAACATAACACCCTTGCATCTGAATGAAATCTCTTTTGTTTCAAGACCCTCAGAAACAAAGTCCATATAAACAATTTTGTCACCTTTAACAATAACTTGCGGACCTGCATTCAATGGTATACCATCGGTGTTATATATGTGGATTTTAAATTCTTTCTTAGCTATTGTATTATAATAAACCTTATTTATTTCAAATTCATTTATATATTCATTCCTTATGAAATTGCATTCTTCAATACGTATTGTATCTAAGTCAACGCCATAACCTTCAGCACTCCATACCCCACCAATAGAAACTAACTCAAATTTAATATTATGACGTGTATAAACCGGTTCTAATTCAGGAACATAAGCCGGTGCATTGTTGACGTATTCAATATCTGGAATTAAGAATTTAACCGTGTTAAATACACGTTCAACTGATGTATACAGCCATTGATTCATGAATACATTGAAAATGCAAGGATATGTATTATCATCCTGTGTGAGTGTAAGCAATCTACCGCTTAAAGCAAGATCAACGTATTTAACAGAGAATAAAATATTAAATGTATCAGATTTATTAATATAATATCTATATAAATAATTATTATTTAAATTATCATCATGTAACATGGTCGGATTGTTAAAGATATGCACTTTGAAATTTTTATCCGTGATATTATCCTTGTATGTTTTTACAAGATAAGAATTCAAGTAAACATATTCCTCAGATACAAAGGTGCAGTCTTCAATC
>CACWIL010000354.1 GCA_902760905.1 uncultured bacterium | reverse complement strand
TTTCTTCAAGAATGGTCAGGCTCTCGATCTATTTGGTCCTGGTACATATACGTTGGAAACTGGGAATGTTCCAATGATCCAGAAATTTTTTATGAGAAAAGGAACTGAAGGTTCTCCTTTTCATTGTGAAGTTTACTTTATAAATAAAACTGAGCAAATGTCTATAAAATGGGGAACAAACAGCAAGGTGCAGTATACCGATCCCTCTTACGGATTTCCTATTTCTCTTGGATTGTCAGGTGAAATGAGCATCAAGGTGGCTGATAGTCGTAAATTTCTCATTAATCTAGTTGGAACGGAGAAAGTTTTTTCCAGGAACACTCTAACTGATTACTTCAGAGCACTTCTCATGACAAAGTGCAAAAGTTACATAGCAAAAGTTATAACTGAAAAAAAAATCAACATCTTTGATATTGACTCAAAATTAGATGAATTTTCTTCTGATTTAAGAATTTTACTTCGACCTTTTTTTGATTCATACGGCATCAGACTCGAACAGTTTTTTATAACTACAGTAGTTAAACCTGATGGAGAAAGACAGTATGAAAGATTCAAAGAACTTCATTTTAGACAATATGCTGATGTAGCTGAAGCGAAAATAATGCAACAGACTGCAATAATTCACGCTCAAACAGAAGCTCAGAAAACTGTTATTGAGTCACAGGCTCTTGCAACAAAAAGACAGCAGGAAGGATATACTTATCAACAGGAAAGGGGCTTTGATGTGGCTGAAATTGTCGGTAAAAATGAGGCGGCAGGTCAGTTCACTAACATGGGAATTGGACTTGGAGCAATGACGGGAATTGGTAATAGTGTAGGTGGTATTGTAGGAAACAGTATTGATGGAGCTATAGCTGGATTGACTACAGGCTTTTCGTCAAATATTCATGGAAATTATAATCCGGGAACTTTTGAAACCGATAATGACATTCATAGTAAAGATGCACCGTATTTGGTTTGTGGCAGATGTGGAGAGAAAATTATGAATGGAACACATTTTTGCCCTAAGTGTGGAAATAAGATTCATTCTCCTGAACCCCAAAAATGCACTTGTCCAAACTGTGGCAAATCCGTACTGCAAGGTAAGTTTTGTAGTGAATGCGGTTACCGACTGAGTTCAGAAGTTAAGTGTCCAAAATGCGGTAAATCCTTTTCCTCAGAAGCCAAATTCTGTACTGATTGCGGAACTCGTTTATCTGAGAACTGACAGGAGGAGAAATGTTTATGAAAAAATACTTTAGATATTATTTTATTTGTTGGCTCTTTATTTTTGTTACATTTAATGTCGTAGCATTCGTTTTCCCCTTTCCTCGAGATGAAACAGGAACACTAACTAATAATTTTTGGATTTCCTATTTTTTTTATACAGTTGTGCTGTTAGGATTGCTTTTGTCTTCGTGGATGTTGTTTAAAGATGAAAATAAATTCAAACTGTTTCTTGGAATTCCTCTTGTTAGTATAAGCTTTGGAGTCCTTTTTGTTACTACAGTTATTTGTGTTTTTTTACTTGCTGTACCTCAGATTCCTATATGGATTGGTATAATTGCATCTTTTGCAGTTCTCTGTTTTTATGCTGTTTCTATTCTTAACCTTGTTGCTGGAACTTCATATATCGCCGATGATAATAACAAAATTAAAAATAATACTTTTTTTATTCGGTCACTGTCACTGGATGCAGAACATCTAGTCAAAATTGAAAAGGATGACGAAAAAAGGGAAATTCTCAAAATGGTGGCTGATAAAGTGAGATACAGTGACCCGATGTCATCTGACAATATTTCGATTCAGACTCTAGAAAAACAGATTTATGATTGTTATTGTAAACTTGAGAATAGCACTGATAAAGATCTGCAATTATTGAAATCAATTGCTGAAGAAATGTTGTCACTTTTAGATAAAAGAAACCGTCAAATACTATTGTTAAAGCAGTAGACTGTATTTGTTAAGTTTGTAATTTTAAGGATTTTTTATGGCTTTGTTTACATGTAAGATGTGCGGTGGCAAACTTGAATTTAGCGATGGTGCCACAATAGCAAAATGTGACAGTTGCGGAACGGTCCAAACGGTTCCAAAGATGGATACTCCTGAAAGAATAAAAATGTATGAAAGAGCCGGTCATCTGAGGCTTAACAACGAGTATGATAAAGCCGCAGCAATA
>CACWIL010000353.1 GCA_902760905.1 uncultured bacterium | reverse complement strand
ATATACTTTTAAATCAAAATAAAGAGCTGTTGGAAACAGCTCAAGGATTCAAAGGTGTTGGGGAAATCCATTCTGGAGAACTAGCACAAAAGTAAAACTATCCAAATTTATAAATAAAAATTGATATAACAATCACTAGGATTAGTGAAACAATAATTTTTTGACCTGTCAACATATCTTTATTATATTTGAGCATATCCCCATAGGTATGCTCTTTGCCACATACGTTACAGAGATAAATTTTATTCCCATAACCACCTACCCACCCAAAATGACTACCCTTTCTAGCACCACAATGAGGACAAGGCGGTGGTAAGGATTCGTCAGATCTGAAACTTGATTTAGAACTGGTTACACGATTAACCTGAGAATTAACAAGCTGAATCTCGGTAGCAAAACTGCTTTTATCCTTTTTTCGGTTTGATTTAGGGATAAAGGTAACTTTGGTATGCGGAGCTAAACCACTATTAACGCTCTGACTGAAATCAGACATGCGGAAATAGTAATCCTGACCGTGATCAGCCGAGATAAATCCGAAGTCTTTCTGTTTGTCGTAAAATTTGACAGATCCGCTGATACGGGTTTCAGGAGCTTTCACCTGAACAGTCTGAGATTTGCACATTTTCTCAGAATACATTTTTACTGTTCCACTTTGGTTGTTCATATAAGATTCCTTTGTTAATCATCAAAACAATTTGAAGGATATTTTTTTTGAAATTCAAGTGATTGTCTTAAAACAGAATCAGCTGCAATTTCCTTGCTTTCTTTATCACTATAAAATACAGACAAAAAACGGTTGCTGTTAATGAAACTCTCTGCCTGCTCTTTGTCTTTTGGTAAGTAACAAGCAATCTCTTTCAACAATGCTTGTGCAACATCATAATAATTCAAATGACATTCGTATGGCTCATAATTGGAACATATTTTTTTAGGTTCCGGTAATTTTCTTGTTCTTGTTTTGCTTAATTCAGTATAAGCTCTATTAAGATCTTGCTGTTGCTGACGTAAAGCTTTCCCTGATTCTATTAATCGTCTGTAAGATTCATCTAAAGATAAAGGTTGCTCAGGTTTTGGTTCAAAAGGGTTATCTATAGTCGCAGCACTAACACAATCAGCGAATACCGCCGTTGCAAAGATAAAGAAAAATTTTAAGCCCTTGTTTCTCATATAAACCTCATTTGTATATTTTGTGACAATTATCTCTTGTTTTGTCTGAAACATAAAGTTACTATGGAGCTGTGTAGGTCGCTTGAGTTTCTACCTCATAATGTAGATAGAAGTTCTGATTGGCAAACGGCCAGCTTTCATAGCGATTATGATTATGATCGTCAGACACCTACACACCCGTTTCAATCATAGTTTTTCAGTCTTTCATAAATAGCCAAAACAAACTTTCCATACTCTCTAGCCTTTTCTTCGTCTTGCCATGAATTATAGTGTCCTACACCTAATTCTAAATCGTCAGGACAGCGGTTTATGGCATTTACGAGTATGCGTGTGCCTACGAAAACGTTCACTTCCACATCCAGTAGGTGTTCTATTTTCTTAACTGTTTTACCGTGCCATTTAGAGTTAATCTGCAGAATACCGATGTCAACCGAGTCATTCTTTGCAAGAAGCTCCTTCAGGGTTGATTCAGCGTCTTCCTGAGTTTTTGGATAATAGGCTTTATTGGCTCTCAATGCGAACTTGTGCGGAGCTACTAAATGGTCGCTTTTTCTGCCATGCAGATACGATGATTCAGCGAGTGCAACAGCATATATCAGTTTAGGGTCTATCTGATAATACATACCGGCTCTGTAAAATACGGTATTGTCTAAAAATGATGTTGAATAAGCACTGCTGGATAAGCAAAAAACGACTGCACAAAAGAGTCGTTTTAGAAATCTATTTGATGTTGTTTTCATAATGGAAGATCATAACAAAACAGGGCAAAATTGTCATGGTTAATGGTGTTTGAATATTTTAGGATATTTAGTTTAATCTAACACTACTGGATAATTGATAATGTGTCTTGTGCAAAATAGCTTCCATATATGAATCTATCTAATTTTTCATACAATTTTAAATAGGTAAGTCCGTATTCTGCATATTTTTTATTGTTTGGTTCTTCAGAGGCAGTAAAGCCCCAAAAAGTACATCTATGATTTAGAATTTTTC
>CACWIL010000352.1 GCA_902760905.1 uncultured bacterium | reverse complement strand
TAAAACAAATATATTATATTATATATAATTGTATATTTAAATTTAATCATTCAAAATCAAAATTATTTTTATCTTTTATAATAAATTAAAATTATTTTCTCCATCTGAATCATCATTATCTGAGTCAATTTTATTTATATCTTTATATTTAATATTATTACCCTTATTTTCATCAACCGTATTCTGATTATGGTTGTTATTACAATTATTATTCGCATTATTATTATTTTCATTAATATTATTATTATTATTGCTATCTATATATTTTTGATTATCATCAAAAGAAGGATACATATTATTAACTTGATTATCATTATTAGCACTAATAATATTATTATTTTGATTAAAATTATTATTATTTGATTCATTAATTCTCTTTTGTCTTTCTTCTTCTTCTCTTTTAGACTCTTCAATGGCTCTTTGAAAATCTTCATCATTATCTTCTATTATCATATTAGGGCTATCACCCGATTGATGCACCAAACATATAGGTATCATTATTCTAGGTCTCTCTTTCTTTTTAACAAAGCTTTCATAATAAGCAGTTATTTTTATTGCGTACTGACAGACAACAATATCACCTTCACAGGAGGGTGTATAAATCATATTACATTGTTTTTCCCTATCGTAGGGATTGAAATATCCTGAGTAAGATAAAGCAGTATTTTTTAATTCATTTAATTCAAATTTAAATTCGAAATCTTTTATTTCTTTCTTTTTTACTATTGAAGGTATTACTTTTTTAGCTAATATTTCTTCTGAATTCCATTTATTATTTTTTGTTTCACTGTCCTTAAAAATTATATTTCTCATTAAAATTAGTTTACACTCTTTTACTTTTAATTTAGATTCAGAATTATCAATATTTACTTTTATAATAATTGGCTCATTAACTCCAAAACTTGGAGAATAAAAGGCTTTTAATTTAGTATTACCTTGTTTGAACAGACCCCATTTTTTAATTGCCAAAGATTTCTCTACTTCTAAATTATTTGTTTCAATTTTTGGAGATGCTTTAATTATTACATAAGTGGTTGTTGTTCCACATAATGATGGGGATTTTAATGTTGCTGATAAAATGTAACGACGGAATGCTTTAAATTTTGTAGTTGGATATTCAAAAGATGGAGCAATATTGCTTGGGATATAATATTCAAAAGGAAAAAAATAGGCCTTTTTTTTTAAGTCGATATAATCCTTAGATGAATTTAGAAGTTTAGTTATATTCAAATTAAGAGTACCAATAGTTTGGACATTGTTCCCATATCCTGCATAATCAGTACCATAATATGATCCCATACTTTTTACGCTTATAAGGGAGAAGTTATTGATACAGGTGCTTGTAAGGTCTGTTCCATCTGATGCAAGCACCTTGAACTGGTATGTACAAGGTAAGCCTGTTGCCTTTGAAACAGTATCAGAAGCACCTGTTGATTTATCGGTAGCTGCACTGTCAGATGCTTTGTTCGCATTTGCATTTCCTGCACCTGCAGATGCATTATCTGCTGTAGCATCGGAAGCCTGTACAGGTGTACTGCCTGCAGCGCTCTTTACAACCGCATACATTACATTGGGTGATGTAGCTTTTTCTACATTTACAGTTACTACGCTCGGATTTGTACTTGTATTATTGTAAATCTTGTATGCTCCGCCTGCGTATATAGCAACTACAGAATATTCCATTCCTGCAGTCTGGAAAGAAGCGGGAATTCCAACACTGATTGTGCCTGCCGATGCATCGGTACTATCGGTAAACTTACCGCCTGCCATCTTTCCGTAATAAACATTTATGCAAGGACCAACAGCTCCGCCATACGATGCGGCAACATTGTTTGCAACCGCAACTGCAGCTGCACTCTTCTTAATGTCTGTATCAGCAACCTTTACAAAAGAACCTGTTCCGGGAGCAGAAGGTGTAAGTGCCACGCCCTGAACTTTCTTTGCAAAGTAATAACCGTCAACTGCGGATTTAACGCCTGCAACAGTCTTATTTGCAGGAGCTGTTGCCTCTTTGATCATATTTTCAACTTCTTCCTGAACCTTCTTCTGTCTTGCTTCTTCAGCACGCTCTTCCTCACTCGGTCCGTCTTTCTCTTCTCCGGAAACTGCGGCAACAGCCTTTGTAACAGGTGTCATAACGATAGCACCCATAAGTCCTGCAAC
>CACWIL010000351.1 GCA_902760905.1 uncultured bacterium | reverse complement strand
TTGTTTTATTATATACCCGAAGAAGCGTATCCCAATCGGTTGGAGTTACTTGTAAAACTTCGAAAGTCCAAACCGTATCTAAAAATATCAAAAAGCAACAAAAATACAATTGAAAAATCCTTACGCAAAGAAATAAGACGCTCATCAAGATTCAGACATTTTGAAATCGTGATTTATTCAAATGCTTTTGGAGCGCGTTTAATTGTTGCCAGACGCAAGTTCTTTGATACTAAACTTAGTTATATATTAAGGCACCCAAAAAGATTTCTTAAAGATCCAAGCGGATGTATTAAGAAACTGAGAATGAAAAGGAATAAAACAAGTGCTCGTTAAATTATGCAACGCAGAGCATTGATTACCAAAAGAAATATTATAATAATAAAACAATGGTAATGTGCTGGTATTGATTGAGGTAACTATGAAAAAGAGAGATGCAAATAAAAAAACAGTTGCTTTATTTTCAACACTTTCATTTCCGATTCCTGCCGTATGCGGCGGTGGGGTGGAGACCCTTATTACTAATCTCATCGATGTTAATGAAGAACTTAACCAAGTACGGTTTCTTGTTTCGTCAAAATATAATAAAACAGCTTGCAAAAAGAATTATCATAATTCGGATATTTACTATTTTAAAAACGGAATTTTATTAAGTCCCGTTGGTTTGTTTTTGTATATACGATGGCGCTACTATCGGTTAAGATTTAAAAAGAGTAGTCAAAGAAATACTACGCCTATGGATTTTATCACGTATCAATATCGGTATATCGCTAAACGTGAAAAAGTTGATGTTATCGTTTTAGAAAATCCATATAGACTTGAAAAATTCGCTGCATTGAAAGATATAGTTAGCGAAGAGAATATTTACTACCACCTTCATTGGACAGAATCCGGAACAGGATCCGGAAATATAATTGACAGGCAGGTCATTCCAAACAGCATCTCTATAAGTGAGTATGTTAAGAATAAATGGATAAAAGATAATCCTCAATTTGGGAAAAACTATGTCGTATATAACTGCGTTGATGTTGAACGTTTTTCCGCTCGTGTAAAAAATCGAGACGAAGAACGCGAAAAGCTCGGTTTTACAAAGCAAGATTTTGTTGTTTTGTTTTGCGGTAGATTTATGCCTGAAAAAGGAGTAGATAAGCTTTTAGATGCATTTGAAATAATTCATTCAAAAAAAGAAGGCAGAATAAAACTTCTATTAATTGGAAGTGCGAATTATTCATCCCCGAAGAGTACAAGTTTTTCAGATAATGTAATATTTCAAGCCAAGCAAATGGATAATGTGGTTTATCTTGGATATATTCCAAATGAAATCATTCATTTGTATTATGGGATTTCCGATGCTTTGTCAGTTCCTTCTGTTTGGGAAGAAGGTGCCGGGCTGGTTGCAATCGAAGGCATGGCGGCGGGCTTACCGTTGATTATTACACAATCAGGAGGAATGGTTGAATATGTTACGGATGATTGCGCTGTAAAGCTTCCCATCAATGATGAACTTCCAAAGTCTCTGGCAAATGCCATTGTTGACTTGTCAAAAAATCCGGAGCGAAAAAATGAAATGGGTAAGGCGGGACGAAAAAGAGCAGAACGATTTACTAAGAAAAACTACTATAAAGATTTTTTGAAAATCATATATGATAAAAAATAAATGCTCAAAAATAGTGAGAACAAAGTGAATGAAGCGAATAGCATAAGTTGATCAGCGAAAGTGAAATAGCTTTTAAATTAATAATTTATTTGATTTTTCGAATAGTTTAACAGACAATTCGAAAAACTTTTATTCTTTTTCGAATAAAACACTTATATAATTTAAGGTGGAAAAATGCTTTCCGAAAAAATAAACTTATGTACTCGAAAAAGCCAAAAAGCTCAAAGGGAAAAAGAGTTTAAAAAATTGCGGCTGACTGCCATCGAGGCAGTTCAGCCGTTGACAATTTTGATTGAACAGAAAAAATCCGCACATCCCACTGTTCAGTTTCCAATGGGGCAAGTGTTTATCGGGAGCGACATATTCACAAATAATATTGATTGAATTTGTTTTAAATGTATAATAGTCAGGTGTGTTTCAACATAATCGACATTATATAGCCCAAAGGAGTTCATGATGATACAGGAAGTAAAGAATCATATTAATAATAAATACTTAAAAAACAATATA
>CACWIL010000350.1 GCA_902760905.1 uncultured bacterium | reverse complement strand
CTAATCTGCCAGTTTTGAGAAGCCTCTTCTACAGAGATATATTTCACCCTACTCATAGGAAAGATTATAGCATGCTATCGGCAAAATATAAAGGCGAATTTTACTCAATATTTCATAGTTATTTTGCCGATACCTATGAGAATATCGAATATCATAAAAATATCCTTTACTATCGATATTACTTTAACTCTTCATAATACTTCTCAAATATTTTTATCAGAAGATTCTTTTCCTGCTCACTGACAGGTACTGGTTCATCTTGATTAAAACGAGCCCCTCTCTCTGACATGAATATAATGCAGAAGATAAGAATATACAGGTTCAAAACCTTTTTCTGAGTAGAATTCAGATTCATTTCTTCTTTCAGATATTCTGCATAATCCAAATCTGCCTGCATACTTAACAGAGCCATTGTCGTGAGGCCCAGGAAATAAACCTGGTCTCCAAAAGTAATCCAGTCCAGATCAATTATTCCAGAAAGTTTTTCTTCATGAATAAGCACGTTCTTTGTAGTTGCATCATCCAAAAAGGCTTCAGGCCGTATTGTTGAAAAGTAATCCTTAAAGCCTGGAATCAGATCCCGAACTTTTGAAGCATATTCTGTAGAAAAAATCTTATTTTTCTTTATGCCATCTTCCGCTCTTTTAATATCATTTAATATAACTTCTTCCCATGTAGCAAATATGTTTTCTTTATCCTCATAAGAATTAAGAGAACCGAAACCTCTAGCCATAGGAAGTTTTTTGATTTCTTTCTGATAACTGATAAGTTTTTTTGCAATGGCTTTCTTTTCATCTTTTGAAAGTAATTTATAAACAAGGCCCAGATCTTTTCCAGGAATAAATGTCATTACAAAATAATAAGGAGCTACAGAAGTATTTTCTGAAATCACTTTGGGAATCGGAATATCTAAATCTTTTATTTTATTCAACCAGTAAGTCGAACCCGAAATCAGATTTTTGTCATCTGAAATTTTTACCACATATTTTTCATCATTAATCTGAACGGTATAAACATATCCCGCCAGACCAACATTATTTCTTATGATTTCTGTTGGCTGAGTATGAAAAACTTCATTACAAATTTTATTTACAATTTCTTCTGTCATATTTTTCCCATTCAATTATGGCTGCAGTCTTTATTCAAACTAAAATGATATATCCGGACACTCGCCATATTTCAAAAAATCTTCATAGAAGGCTTTGTTGTAAATATCAACGAGTAGCTCGGCATATGCGGCTGTGGCAGCTTTAATCTCTAAATCCAAAATTACAACTCCGTATATTTTTTGCTGCTGCCACGGGCCTTGTCCACCGGATATTTTTTTTCGTTCATATCCATCTTCATGTTTACAATTTCATCTTCATCCAGGCCCAGCACGTCTAAAAGGTCGCGACAATAAACCAGGACGTCGGCGAGTTCTTCTTTCACATGCTGAAGGTCGTATTCTGTGTCGCTCCACTGAAAACATTCAAGGAGTTCGTTCGCTTCAATCGAAATTGATTTTGCAAGATTTGCAGGACTGTGATACTGGCCCCAGTCGCGGTCCGAAATAAATTGTCTTATTCTGTTTATTGTTGCTTCTGTCATTTTGTCTCCTCCCACTCGCTGCGCAAAATTGAATACCAGCACTGGTCAACAATGCCCTGATTATTTCTGTCGGCACTGCGAAGCGTTCCTTCATATTTCATGCCGCACTTTTTCATAACCATTCCTGAATGCGGATTGTTGGGATCGTGATAAGCACGAACGCTATTAACTCCAACCTGCTCAAAGAAAAAATCAATTACTGCATGAAGAACTTCTGTCATGATTCCTTGATGCCACCATTTTCTTCCAAGCGCATAACCAAACTCAACAGCCTCAATTTCGTCCTTAGGAAGCCCGTGAATATTTCCAATTGCTTCGTTTCCATTTTCCTTGAGAGTTATTGCCCAAACATAATAATCATTTTTTTCGTAAGAAGGAATCCAGCTGTCCAGAACCCATCTGCTCACGCCGACATCCTTATGAGTTGGCCAGGTCATAAACTTTGTAACTTCCGGATCCGACGCCCAGTTTTTGAACATAGCCGGTGCATCATCAATTGTGAATCGTCGTAAAATAAGTCGTTCAGTTTCTATTTGGATTGTTCCTTTGTGATTCATTTTAGAATTCCTTTCTTA
>CACWIL010000349.1 GCA_902760905.1 uncultured bacterium | reverse complement strand
GATCTGATTTATCTTCTTTTATCACAAAACAAGTTATTTGTGTTGATGGTGGATTGCTTAAATAAGGTTTAATAGTATGTTTGATTATAGAGGAAAGACCGCATTTATTACTGGTGCAAGCAGAGGAATAGGAAAAAAAATAGCTGAGGTTTTCTCTGATAGCCATGCGAATGTTATTAAACCATCAAGAAATGAGATGGATTTAGGCTCTATAGCAAGTGTTCAAGATTATATTAGCAACCACGATTTATCGAATGTAGATATATTCGTTCATTCGGCTGCAGTAAATAAACTAGCAGGTATAACAAATATATCGTCTGAAATTTTAGATGATTCTTTTGATATAAATGTAAAATCGGCAATTCTACTTATACAAAATATGGTAGAAGGCATGAAGATTAGAAATCATGGAAGAATACTATTTTTATCTTCTTTGTATGCCTCAGTTTCTCGAGAACAAAGGTTAGCCTATACAGTAACAAAAAACGCTTTGACGGGATTAGTTAAAAACCTAACATTAGAGTTGGCAAAAGATAATATATTAGCAAATTGTATTGCACCAGGATATGTAATGACCGATATGACAAAAAAGAATTTGTCAGAAGAAGAAATTTCGAAAATTCAACAGATGATTCCGACAGGAAGATTACAACAGGAACAAGAGATTGCCGATCTTGTTTTGTTTATGTGTTCTGATATGAATCAAAGTATTACAGGTCAGTTGATTTCAGTAGACGGTGGTTTTTTGTGTAATTAGTTTTATAGCATTTGGTTTTAAATAAATTATGGAAGAAATGAAGATATCATCTAGTCTTTATGATTATAGTGTTAGTTTTATAAATGATTTCAGTGAGCAAATTTTGAGTTTCTCAGAAAAATGCGTTTTTGTAATTGATAAGAATGTATTCGAATTATATAAATCATCTTTTTCAATTGTCGATAAATCAAAATGTTTCTTTTTGGAACCTGTTGAAAGTAAGAAAAATATTTATACAGTCATTGAAATCATTGAATTTTGGAAATCATTAGGCGTTCAAAAGAATTGGAAAGTTGTTTGTATAGGTGGTGGTATAACCCAAGATCTTACAACTATGGCAAGTAATCTATATCTAAGAAATGTTGATTGGTATTTTTTTCCTACTACATTGCTCTCAATGTGCGATTCTTGCATAGGTGGAAAGTGTGGTATAAATCTTAATGAATTTAAAAACCAGTTAGGAGTATTTTATCCCCCTAAAAAGATCTTTATTGATACTAAATTTTTGAACACGTTATCTGTTGCTGACTACATAAATGGTTGGGGAGAAATCTTGAAATTTTCTTTGACGCTAGATCCTGAGTTTTATGAGGATTTAAAGAAATTAGAACAGTATGTACCATGCTCAGATATAGATTCATATATATATCGTGGTTTGAAAGTTAAGAAATTAGTCATTGAGCAGGATGAATTTGATTCTGATTACAGAAGAGTTTTGAATTATGGACATTCTTTTGGGCATGCCCTTGAGGCATATACCAATAATGTTATTCCTCATGGTCAGGGTGTCATTTGGGGAATTGATGTCGCAAATTATATTGCATATAAGAAAGGCTTGATTACAAATGATATTTATTTAGATATAAAATCTGTTGTTAAGAAATTCTTGAACAAAGAGTTTGTTATCGAAAACCCTGAAAAGTTGTTTTCCATTTTGAAGTCAGACAAAAAAGTAAAGGATGGAGTTTTGTATTTTGCGTTATTAAATTCAGATAAAAAACTCATTGTTTATCCTGTTAATTTAGATGAATCACTATTTGTAATATTTAAGGATTATCTGAACGAAACTCATGAATACTATAACTGTTGATTGTGGCGCTAGTTTTGTAAAAGTTGCAAAGTTTTCTGATGGTTGCATAGTCAGAATTGAAATTTATAATTCTCCAAAGGAGAGAGAGGGGATAAACGAAAGTTCTTCATCAAAGCTATATGAATTAGTCGATATTCTGAGACGTATTCTAACAGATATGATTAAGGATGAAACTGAAGTGAACTTTGCATTAGCTAATGAAATGCATGGTTTTGTGTTGGCAGATTCAAACGGAAATCCGCTAACCGATTATATTTCATGGCAGAAAGAACTTGGCGGTACATTAATTGATAGTATTTCATCTGTGGATTTGCTTAA
>CACWIL010000348.1 GCA_902760905.1 uncultured bacterium | reverse complement strand
AATTTGAAGAAAAAACCTATTTTGGTCACAGTTTCCGTCCCCGATTACGGGGAACTAATCTTAAACGTATAGAAGAACAGAATTATATTCAACTTAATGATTGGTTTCCGTCCCCGATTACGGGGAACTAATCTTAAACATAAAACTATGATCAATTTATTAAAAAAATTTAAAAAGTTTCCGTCCCCGATTACGGGGAACTAATCTTAAACTTTTCATTTTTCCCGTCAGGGTCAGCAAGGAATAACGGGTGTTTCCGTCCCCGATTACGGGGAACTAATCTTAAACTTTTCAGTTACTCCGACTGCATCCATACCAGTTTGTTCGTAGTTTCCGTCCCCGATTACGGGGAACTAATCTTAAACACTTACATTTCTAACCCTTGTGCAATCTAGCTTTCAGAAATAAAAATCGGTTTAAAATTAGTTTTCACTAAAAGTATACCCTAAAGTTCACATAAATGTTATCTTAACCTAATAAATATGCCTATCGGCGCAAAAATCAATTAATAAAATTAATTTTACATTTGCCCATATCGTACAACTTACCATTGTAGAAAGTACATTTGCAGATATGAGGGGTAATAATCCTTTTATATTCATCATGATGATGTTTCTCATAATTATTACCTAAGGTTTTATAAAAAATCTGATCCGTAATCAATGGAGCATCCTTAAAAATCCAAAGCATTTCTGATATAGTTGACATCGATATTCAATACCGAAGTGTCTATAGTTACAGTAAAGTCTACCTTTATTCCAGGTTTAAGAGACTCCTTATATATCGGAAGAGCATTCTGTTTGCCTTTTAGCGTGTAATCAATTTTCTGCGCCAGAACAAGAGGAGCATCGTCCATAATCGGACGGCTGTCACTTACTATAAGGCCGGACATAAGTTTTAGTGACTCTTTGTCATTAATTTTCTTATCAAAGACAGATTCTATTGATTTTGCAGATTTTTTCAGACAACTCCTTCCTATCGTACCTGATTCTAAATCTTGTTCAATTTGAACTTTTAAACTGTTCAACAGAGGTTGATTGCATGATATTTTGTAGGCAATCAATGCAGATCTGAGCATTCCTTTTAGTGAACTGCCGGGAATGTATGGATAACCATAAGGATCTTTGGTAAATGAAATAATTTCCCGCAATTTGAAATCACTGCCTGGCAATGGAGAACAGTCAAGTTCGTATTTTACAAATTTGTCTATATTCAGCTTGAACTCAATAACCAGATTTTGCAGGGATTTATTTCTATTAAGGAGAAATTCTGTAAATGCCGTCTCTCTCCCGATACTGTGAAAATGGTTATACAAACAGTTCAAATCAACTATTTTTACCTTTTGCGCTATAGGATCATAAATATACTGTTTTTTCTCAATCTTTGTACCATCTCCGATATGAACCGGAGATTCTGTAATCAACTGTACATCGTGAACCTTGAGTACATTATTCATACTATTAAACTCCTATAAACATAGGTTTTGCATAGCGGTAGACCGGATGAAGTCCGTCGCTGGCTGCAACATTAAATACAGTACCTTCATACTTGTTACTGAAACACGATCCTGCCGCGAACACAAATCTGTCTTCTTTTCTTCGCTGTTCTTTAGCGTAGGAATCCGACAGTACAAATCCGGATCTCTTAACCAGAAGATAAGAAGCACCGTTAATAGCATTATCCAGTTCATCATCCTGAGGATATGAAACACTAATAGCCATATAGTTGTTACCTTTTCTTTCGATTAACTGTTTAATTGCATTACAGTTATGATCTATTTCCAAGGTAAATCTGCCCAGCCCGCTGTTTCGTTTTCCTCCTATGCCGGTATACTGCAGGGAATCAAATAAAGTTTTAACTTCTTCAAAGATTGATGGATTTTCGTAACCTGCTATTACATAAAGACCGCAGTTTTCCATAAAGGTACATACACCAACCCGATATGGTAGAGGTTCCTCCTTTTCTGCATTTCTAACCGCAGCTTTTGTATCTTCATCAAGTCTGCAGAATTTTACATCAGCATATTTTTCGAAATCCAACTTTGAATTGACAAAATCATCATCAACTTTATCGCAGGGTAGATATTTGATTTTTTTTACTTTCTTCTTAATTTTCTGATTTTCAGAATCTTCATTCCTGACAGCCATTATCGGTTTAGGGAGAAAATATTCCCTCCCTTTGAAAGGAAAGGAATCTGAAAACAAGAGTTTACCCGAGTTTACATAATCAAGTAGCTGCTGATTCATATTCATCTTCAAGGATTCTATAAAAAGCGATGAAAACAGAGTATCAGCCATAAACGATGTTACGGATGAATTCAACACTCCATCGCCGAAATGAACTGCTGTTGAAAAATGAAATTTTAAAATAGCATAATTCATACACTACCTCTACTCAGCTAAAATTTTTCTGCATTCTTCCAGTAGTTCGTTATTTAGTTCTCCGAATCTGACGTTGATATCAAGGTTTTTGAATTCTATTTTTCCGTATCCTCGTGAACCGCTTCCGCCCAGATAATCCGCTTCAAGAAGTTTAAAGCCTGTTTTCAGAATTTTGAAATCCTTCTTGAGAGTTTCGGGATCGGTCATCTCATAGATAATACTCATAGGAAACAGAGCTCCGCGTACAACACGCTCAATCTGTCGAGGATTTGCAACAGCGGTGGCTCGATTAATGGTATTTTCAAATTTTACCTCTGTTTTAGTTCTCAATCCGAGTTTTTTCAAATCATCCCAGTTACTCATAATCATATCAGAGAACAGAACTCTGCTGGTGCGTATGTTTTTTTGTTTGGATGAGCCGAACAGACTTGTCAAATCGGCACAATCTTCATCCGGGCTATTTGCTACATTTGTGTTGTAAACTTTTGCAAGCAGTGTGCGCATTTTTCCCTTCAGTGAACTGCCGGGAATGATCGGATTTCCAGACTTTGTGTCCTTTATGACAGGAGAATCTACCGTACCGATGGCAGAATATGAATTGGAACCTCCGATATGCATACCGGTTAAAACTTCAATATTTCCAGTGATTTCAATTTTTGCAAACATATTAATTCTCCTTATTCATCCTTACCATACTTAAACTTTCTGTAGGCAACCAGTGCCTCAAGATAACGGCTGAACAGCATATACTGACTGCGGCTCCCCTTGATTGAATCGATAACTTTTAACAGAAATGATTCATCAATAAAGTATTTGACACTTTCTTCTCTACCTGCTTCATAAATAATTCTGACTTTAAGATAATTAATACGGCCCTTAAAATCCATGGACAGCTGTTCGTTAGGTTCATTTATAATATCGTTATAGAGTTCTGCATTTAAAGAAAGAATATTTCTAATCTTTGAAGTTGTCAGAATGACCGGATTCCCTCTTTTATCAACATGCTTTCCTACGCAATTTATTGCTTTTTCAGCCTGATCGACATAATTGTCTTCGGTAATAGGAACATACTGATTGAACAGTTCATTCGAAGAACCGTTTTTATTGTTCCCGTTACCACCGCCGTAGCTCCTGTCAGAGTTTGAATAATTTCTATTATTATTGAATGCCATTTTATTTTTCCTCATTTCGAGTTAAATATACGTAAATCATAAGAGCGCAAATTAAGTATTTACGCTGCTCACCGTCCCTGCTCCAGTTATATATTTTTTCGGAAAATTCTTTATATATTTTCTGCTGGGCCAAAGTAGAGTTCTTCTGTTCCGGTTCAAGCCTGGATAATAAATAGATCAGTCTGGCGACATTAATTTTTTCGCTACTGTTCCTAAGAAGATCAAGAACGTTGTATAAAAATGAATTTCCCCTGTTTTGCATCTCATTCATAAACCGCTTGATCAAATCAAGTTTTTCACCCAGTACAATGTTGACAAAATCATCCCAGCAGTATGAATAAGGTGAATCAAAAATGGTAACCGAATTTTTACCTTCCCTTGCCTTAGAACAGTCTTCAAGTTCTGCTACTTCCTGGGCCATAACATTAATTGGATAGGAATCACTATAGATCCCGATACCGCCGGAAATAGTCAGTGTATTCTGAGTGAATTTTTGAAGTGCGCTACGCAAATTAATAAAGGCATCCACTACACTGTCCCAGGCACCAACCAGAAAAACATCGTCACCACCGGAATATACGATTGTTACTGCAAGAGGCTGATTTTCACCGTCGGTAAGATATCTTTTCTCAGGATTGTTCAGAAGCTTGTTAATGTATCCTTTGAAAAACAG
>CACWIL010000347.1 GCA_902760905.1 uncultured bacterium | reverse complement strand
GGAAAAAGTTGATTATGCAATAGCAGTAGGTCCAATGCCAATGATGAGAGCTGTTGCAAATATGACAAAAGATAAGGGCATTTATACAGAAGCAAGTATGAATCCGATTATGGTAGATGGCACCGGCATGTGCGGAGCATGCAGAGTTACCGTCGGCGGAAAAACAAAATTTGCATGTGTAGATGGACCTGATTTTAATGCTCATGAGATTGATTTTGATGAAGTAATAAACAGAACCAAAATATACAAAGATCAAGAGCGAAAACGAGATGAAAATTGTAATCTGTTAAAAATAGCTAAATAATAAGGAGATAAAACGAATGGCATCAGAAGAAAAAGCAATACCTTTGTGTCCGCTTATGAGCGTTGGCTCGCAAGTTGAAATTGTATGTATGCAGGAAAACTGTGCTTGGTACTTAAAAAATTATAAGATTTGTTCGGTATATATGATGGCTCATAATTCAATGCTGGACGTTCAGGCTAAACAAAAAGCTAAACAGGCACAAAAATAATTTTTGAAGAGCCGGTTTATTGTACCGGCTTTTTTATTGTAGCAGATAAAAGTTTAAGGAATTACATTACCGTCAGTCAGAGGAGATATTATGAAGAATACAGTTGTTATAGGTGCGCAATGGGGAGATGAAGGCAAGGCTAAAATAACAGACTTGCTTGCACAGAAAGCTGATTTGATAATAAGATATCAGGGTGGATGTAACGCAGGGCATACTGTTGTTACAGGAGGTCAAACTTATAAGTTCCACCTTATTCCGTCAGGCATTCTTTATGATAAAACCATTTGTTTTATAGGTGCAGGAACAGTAATTCATCCGGAATCTTTTGAAAAAGAGTTTAACGAGCTAAAAGCTCAGGGAGTTGATTTTAAAAATCTTAAAATATCTCCGCTTGCATCAATTACGATGCCGTATCATATAGAAATTGACGGTTACAGCGAAAATACCGCAGGAAAAGGTAAAATAGGAACAACAAAGAGAGGTATCGGACCTACTTATACAGATAAAATGCAGAGAATTGGTTTAAAAATACAGGACTTGTATTCTTATGAAGCATTATCTGAAAAACTTGATATAATTTTACCAATAAAAAATAAGCAGCTTGAAAAAGTCTACGGGCTTGAGCCTTATACAAAAGACTGTATTATATCTTTATGCGAAAAATATGCAGAACTGTTTAAACCTTATGTAGCTTTTGACTGGCAGGATTTGTTAAACAGATATAAAGACAGAACTATTCTGTTTGAAGGTGCTCAGGGCGTAATGCTTGATGTTGATTACGGTACATATCCGTTTGTTACAAGTTCAAACCCAATCGGAGGTGGCGCTGCAACAGGAAGCGGATATGGTCCCTGTATGATACAGGAAGTTGTAGGAGTGTCAAAAGCCTATGTAACCCGTGTAGGAGAAGGTCCTTTCGTAACAGAGTTAACTGATGAAACAGGAAAGAAAATTCAGGAAATCGGACACGAATTTGGGGTAACAACAGGCAGACCAAGAAGATGCGGCTGGTTTGATGCTGTTATTATGAAATATGCAGTTCTTGTAGGCGGTATTACCAATGTTGCTCTTACAAAGATTGATGTATTTGATACTTTTGATGAGATTAAAGTTTGTACTGCATATAAAGATTGCAGAAATGATAAAGTTTATACATCATATCCGACAGATGTATTTATTCATAAGTACTTAGAGCCTATTTATGAAACCCTTCCGGGCTGGAAAACATCTTTGAGCGGTATCAGGAAATATGAAGATTTACCTGAAAATGCAAAGAAGTATATTGCAAGGGTAGAAGACCTTATTGGTGCACCAATTGGTATAATCAGTGTAGGCCCTGACAGAGAACAAACAATATTTATTGATTAAGAGAATTTATATAAAAAGAGAACCGGTGGGTTTTGAAATCTCACCGGTTCTCTTAATAAAAACGATAAAAATAGCAATTTCCCATATCAGAATTTGGTGTTTGATAAAGTACAAATCATAACCGACTCTTTGTTCAGGAACAGGGTCATTAACTTTAAGCTGCTGCCAGCCGCACCAGCCCGGACGAACCCAGTTTCTGCATTCCCAGAACGGTATGTTTTCTTTGTTTTCATAATAAACCTCTTCTCTTACAGGACGAGGTCCCACAATGCTCATATCACCTCTAAGTACGTTTATCATTTGAGGAATTTCATCAAAATGGAATTTTCTTAGTATCTTACCTATAGGCATAATACGTAAATCGTCAGTAGATATTTCATTTACATCATCATCAAAATCATCTGCAATTTTGTCCTGATACATTATCCTGAATTTTATCATTTTAAACGGTTTACCAAATTTTCCTATTCTTGTCTGCGTAAAGAATATCGGGCCTAAGTCAGACAACTTTATACCTATTGCGGCAATTATTGATATGGGAAGCGTTATTAACAAAATCGCAATTGAAGCAAAAATATCACACACTCTTTTTAGATATGCATATAACAATGCTCTTTTTCTTACACAATCATAAAACAGCCAGTTAACAGACATTTTTGAAACAAGAAACTTATGAGTGATTCTTTCATAAAATCTGTACATTCTCCAGACTTTTACACCTAAAGGAATACCTTTTACAAGGTCTGTTAAAATGTCAGAATCCATTCTGGATTTTACTGCAACAATAACAAGTTTAACATTATTATCTTTTATAACAGCTTCAGAATCACAAGTTAAACCCAGGATATTAATAGAAGCATCTTCATCTTCAATGTTATTCATATTGTCATCAAGAAATCCGACAACATTAAGTTTCAGTTCGGGTCTTTGCTTAATCTCTTCTGCAATTAATTTACCGTCCTGTCCTGCACCTACTATTAAAACATTTTTAGTACATTTTAAGTATTTGTGATACAAAGTATAACAGATTCTTGTTAACATCATCATTAAGCAGATTGCAATTGAGTTGAACACTATAATTACATATAATAATTGATCTGCACCTGTAAAGAATAACAGGATTAATAAAAATGCGCCTGCAATTGCAACTCCTTCAAAAATAGAGTAATAATCTTTAAATGTTGAGAAATGTGGCTTGTATATTTTTTTGGAAA
Source organism: uncultured bacterium (assembly GCA_902760905.1). Classification (GTDB taxonomy): domain Bacteria; phylum Cyanobacteriota; class Vampirovibrionia; order Gastranaerophilales; family Gastranaerophilaceae; genus CAG-196. Next base: position 1,009 of record CACWIL010000347.1, on the reverse strand, counting down.
TAACACAAAATAAAGTTACTGCAAAAGCAAACAAAACAATCAGTGCCAGTTTTAAAGTACTTATTTCAAAAGCTGAAAACATTAAATAGTAAACAGCAGAAATAATGATTGCATCAAAAATTCCAAAAATATAATTATTCATTGTTCAAGCTCCAGATAAACAAAGTTCAACCTTGTTCATTATACCACATTACGAGCAGTTTTGCATAAAAAATTTGGTTAAATCCGACAAAAAATTTACAACTGTGGTAAATATCTATTATAATAAGAATAAACATAAGAATATTGCACAGAGGTTAAATATGATTAATTTTGCAGATTTTTCAGAAGTAAGAATGGATGAAAAAAATCCCAGATGGGAACAAGCCATATCACGTGAACAGGAACTATATAAAAGAGAAGGTGACCTTCGCACTCCATTTGAACGGGATGTAATGAGAATTATGCATTCAAAAGGTTATCGCAGACTAAAGCATAAAACACAGGTTTTCTTTGCTCCGCAAAATGATCACGTATGTACCAGAATGGAACACGTACAGCTTGTTGCTTCTGTCGCAGAAACGATTGCAAAAATGTTAAACCTCAATGAATCTCTTGTAAGAGCGATAGCGCTTGGGCACGACATCGGGCATGCACCCTTCGGACACCATGGAGAAACCGTTCTGCAGGAACTGGCAGAAACTAACGGGCTTCATTCTTTCTGGCACGAAAATAACAGCCTTAGGTTTATTGATTCTATTGAAACATTAACGGATTATAACGGATATCAGCAAAACTTAAACCTTACTTATGCCGTACGTGACGGTATTGTATGCCACTGCGGAGAAGTTGATGAGAGGTTTGTAAAACCCAGAGAAGAAGCATGTGATTTGTATTCTATTCAAAAAGGCGGAAAATGCGGTTCTTTAACATACGAAGGCTGTGTTGTTAAAATGGCCGATAAAATAGCATATATCGGAAGAGATATAGAGGATGCAAGTGTTTTGGGGTTTCTTGATGAAGAAGCGAA
>CACWIL010000346.1 GCA_902760905.1 uncultured bacterium | reverse complement strand
GGCAAGGCGGCGCGAGTGATCGTACAGGGGCATCAGTTCGCCAAGATTCGTGCAGCACGCAGCACTTGCCAATCAAATGGATGGAAGGGTTAGCTTTTCGTAAGGACAACCGAGAAACGTGCGCACATTCGGCTGACGAAATTCGTTCAGAACCCTTTGCCCCATCCAAGTTAGGTTTCTGTGGCAAAGTTACTGCCATTCTGCTTGCTCCACAACCGACTAAAGGTAGCATTTTCAATATTTCAAAAAAAAATCAACTTTTTTCATTAGTTGTACCGAGTTATGGTACACCATCTTATTATCTTTGCAACGAGATTGCTTTTTGAAAAGTTTTCAACAATTCACGCCTTCTGTTTGCAATCAAGGTTAGAATTGCGTAAATTTGCAATCTCTATGGGGGAAATCTCCTAAATCCTGATAAAAGACCATTAAGATTAAACGTATTACAAACTCCTTTGTAGTGAAAAAGGCTTTGGTCGGCTTTCAGGCACTACATTGGAGTTTTATTTTAATATTGTAAACCGCTATATTTTTGTAAGATGAAAGATTCAATAGCTGAATATATAACTCCTCTTGTTCTTAATATGGTTTCATCTATGTTTAATAATGATGAATCAAAGGCAAAGAGTATGTTTTCGGCAATAAAAGAAATCACTAACTTAAGTTTAATTCCCAAAAACACTTCTCAACTACAAATAATTACTCAAGATGAGTTTCAGTTGATATTATCTTCTGTTAACGAAAAGGAAATCAGAAGAAAAGCAGATGGCGTATATTATACTCCAAAAGAAGTAACAGAATTCATAACATTTAATGCATTCATAAATTATATTTTCAAAACGAATGAAAATGTTTTTGAACCACTTGCTGCAAAAGACAAATTACTCAAAATAAATACAGAAAAATATAAACAATTATTATCTTCTCGAATACTTGATCCCACATGCGGAACAGGTGAGTTTCTCTTAGTAGCAGCTAAGTTAAAGATTGATTGTTTAATTAAAAAAGAAAAGTCATTTTCAGACAATCACATTTTGAAAATAGCCAGTTCTATATATGGTAATGACATAGAACAAACATCGATTGAAATAGCAAAACTTAGATTGTTGTTTTACTTTTCCGAATATATCAAAGAATTTGACTCTATTAAAAAGCTTTCAAATATTCTTAATACTAATTTTTCATTATGTGATTTCGTTATCTTCAAACGGGAGAACTTTCATTTGTTTGATGTCATAATCGGAAACCCTCCATATGTTGAACATAATAAATTGAGCATTAAACCAACATCTGGATTTGGAAATGCTTATGCTGATGTCCTAGTTAATAGTGAACAAATTCTTGATGCATCTGGCGTAATTGCATTTATTGTTCCTCTATCTCTTGTCTCTACGCCAAGAATGAATAAAGTTCGTAGTATTTTAAAACAAAAATTTTCGAAACAATTTTTTCTAAATTATGCAGATCGGCCAGATTGTTTGTTTATATCTGTTCATCAAAAATTAACCATATATATAGGAACTAAAAATTCTGCCAAGAAACAGGTTCTTACTTCGAATTATAATTACTGGTATAAATCTGAACGTGATATTCTTTTTGCTAGAACAGAGATTTTCAAACACAAATTTTTTTACAACTTTGGTGTTCCCAAAATAGGAAATGCTTTAGATTTCTCAATATTCAAAAAGTTATATACCAAAGAACAAAAAAAGAGTCTATTTTATAAGTCTCAACAAACAGGTATATCTGTCTATCTGAATATGCGTGGTTGTTTTTGGATGAAAGCATTCTCATATAATCCTGGATCAAAAGAGTATCATGAATTTTTATTCGATAAAGAGATACAACCTTTTATGCTTTGTTTATTAAATTCTAGCCTATTCTTCTTTTTCTGGGTGGCAATTTCAGATTGTTGGCATATTACTTCAAAAGAACTTAATTCGTTTTATGTTCCAGAATTAAATGAGTCGTTACCACTATTTAAAGAACTTGCGAAAGAATTAGAAAAAGAGTTAGAGAGAACAAAAGTTTTTGTTGGCACGAAGCAAGTTGAGTATGAATATAAACACAAAAGTTGTAAACATGTTATAGATTCAATCGATAGAGCATTACAAAATATCTATAAATTAACTCAAGAAGAGATAGATTATATCATAAATTTTAATTTGAAATATAGA
>CACWIL010000345.1 GCA_902760905.1 uncultured bacterium | reverse complement strand
ACAATTTCCCAAAATTCAAATACATATATTTTCTCAGTCGATGATTGTCGATGATAAACAGGTCGTCCTCCCAATGAGTATATCTGCGAATCTTGGCGCACTCCTCCTTGAACCACGCTGGAAGAACTTTATCGTGTTTGAGTTTCTTCCGGAGTTTTTCAAGGTCCACTTTCCGCATCTCGTCATCCGATGGCGCTCTGTCGTATTTCAAAACACCTAAAATCAGTATATCAGCAGTGATCTCAGCCTGATATTCTGACAACACATCCATATTAAAATCAGCTAAATCCGCTTTCCATAGCTCATAATCAGTGATATGCTCCTTATAGTATCTGTTTTTCAGTTTCCCAAAGAATTGGCCTGCATAGTCTGGATCCACATCCTTGATCCTCAGCATCAGCGCTTTCAACAGCTCTACCATCTCCTCGATCTTCTCTCTCAGCACCAGGCTTTCGTTCTTAGGTAAAACATGAAAAAGTTTGCTTTTCAGCCAGTGGTCAGGCTTGATCATGGTCTCAAAATTAGCTGTAAGCACATTTCTGCAACTCAATTTAGTTTTGCTGGTCAACAGTCTGTTGAGCTTGTCGTTAACTTTTTCCACCTGTGTTTCTACACAAGCCCTAAAGCTGTCTGTCATAAAAGATTCCTTGACTTTCAGACTGTCATACGACTCCAGCAAGCCTTCAATGCCAAGGAGTAGATCTAGCTTCGCCATAGAACCCACCCTCCTTTCTCAGATTGAAGAGTTACAAACTCAACGAAAATGCGGAAACGCTGGCTGTTTAAAGCGCAGGTTTCCTGGCGACAGGCCAAACTGGCCAAGATCTTTTTGTTGTGCATATTTAATGGTTTTAAGTTTTTAAATATGTGAAACTATAAAGCTCACGAGTTGCAAAGGTACATGAAATAATTGAAATAACCAAATTAAATAAATGTTAAAAACCACACTTTGCCAACGAACTTAAATAACACTTAAGACTTTAACATCTATAAACTAAAATTCTACCATATTCGTTTGCATTTACACCTATTTCAATATCAATACGAAACGAATTTTTAAAACAGTTCAAAGATTCAAAATAAATACAAATAAATTTGGTTGTCTGACAAATTTTCTTTATTCGCGCGCACGTGTACTATATATACTTTTATCGTTTAACGTTTTTTAACTGGGGGGGGGTAATTTTGCCAAAATACAAATTATTTCTCTTTAAAAAACCTTATGACACAAAGGAAAGGCACTTAATCGAGGTAACAATTGTTTTTGATTAACATAATTTAAGTCGAAAATGGGTAGTCGTATCAAAAAAACAACGTATATTTGTAGCCAGGATTTCTTATGTATACGTACGTAGAACGAGAAGGTATTAAATCAAAATGAGAGTTCATGGCATATTGTGGTAAATGTGGAAAGTATGTTCCCAATGACGTTTTCAAATGTCCTAATTGCGGTGCCATTTCGCGACGAGGGGCAAAAAAGAGTGTCATTCCTCTTCTAAAACAGATAGGCTGGTCACTGGTAATATTGGGGATGTTAGCTCTTGTTTCATGGTTTATCACATCGTGCCAATTGGGTTCTTCATGATGGTCCTAAAAGTTTATAATTGAATAGTAATAATCGGATTCCACTCGTATCTTCTAATAGCCTGCTGAGAAGCCCGCTCATCGTTCTACTTAATATCCTAAATAAGATAAAACAAACACCGAAATCATATTACAAAGTTCGCATCTATCGCGAGATACGTGTTGAAATAATTAGTTTTTGTGTTAATATTAATCATTTGTGCCCCCTCAAGGGGGCCTTTTTATGCCCCTATACGACACGATTCAACCTCTTCCCCCTACTCTGTCGCGAATTGGTTATCCTGTCGCAACAACTGAGACAAGAATCGGGCTATTTATTTGGAATCGGCTAAAAATCATCATACCTTTGCTATCGCTAAGACAGGCTGCACCTCAGCAATCTAAAGCCAGCTTTGATTGCATTCGGTTTGCACTGTCATTGCAATGTCGAAAGGAAACAACGACAACAGAGACAAGAAAAGAAAATAAGTATAACAATTAAAATATTAAGGTTATGATTAAGAAGGTTTTATTGATAGAGACGACACTGGTAAGTGCATTTATCGCAGCATTTTTTTCAATCGCTTCAATGTCAAAGAGTAATCAGGACACCTTAGCA
>CACWIL010000344.1 GCA_902760905.1 uncultured bacterium | reverse complement strand
AACCGTAAAATGATTGGATAGTCAGAGTAGGAAACTAAAAACACGCTAAATTATTAAAAAAGTATAAAATGGGTTTTAAAGCTTGACATTATGCACAATAATGATTAAAATGTAATATGTAATTAATTAGGCAAACCATCCGAAAGGATGGGACTGCAAAACTATCAGGGACTAAGGATTTACAAGGATGTTTTCTATGTCAGCCAGTTGCATCTTAAAATTGTGTGATATAAAGCATCGTAGCTCTTTGGTTACGGTGCTTTTTGTATTAAAATGACAATGGAAAAATCGAAAATCAAAACCAGTTAAAGGAGGCCAACTATGAAAAAAACTAACAAGGAAAATCTTAAAAGTTTATCAGTTCTTTACTTGATATTATTTGTCATTGGTATCGCATTTATCCCTGTATTGGAATTTGTACCTGACCTGCTGAGCAAAGTGCAGGAGTATGTTAAACCGGGGGACCTCGATATTGAACCTAAATATTATGTTTATGCTATTATTGGGATTCATGCATTACTGGATTTGTGGTACTTTTATCTGTGCAGAAGATTTTGTTCCGGAAAGAGTAAGGGCGGCTTGTTGGCTGTTGTATTGATTTTAAGCGTTGCCGGGCATATTGCCGGATACTTTTTCTCCGGAGAGACACTTACTTCGATACCTGCGATATTGGATATTCTTGCATTAGTTTTCTTAATACTTGCTTTTAAAGAAAATAACGGCAAATAAAATAATTATTTGGAGGAATATGAAATGTTATCTTTTAGACTGGCAAGAAAAGAAGATTTGGAAGAAGTATTTCAGGTGGCAGGGGAAGCCTTCTTTGATTATGATTTTTTCGGTAATTATGAAAAAAATTATAATAGACGATGGCAGTTTGTTTATGAAATGGAAAAAATATGTCTATTAGTTAATTTTAGAAGAAATCAGCTGATTGTCGGAGAAGAAAATAATAAAATAGTTATAGTGATTGCACTGCATGAACCCGGAAGTAAACAGGCAGGTGATCTGGAATATACTTTATTAGGTTTTAAATCTGTATTCAGAGGATGTAATTTTTTTAAGGTTCTGGCTTTTTCTATGATGGACAATGCATGTGAGGAACCAATAAGAAAACTCAGAGAGAAAACACCTGATTTTTACTATCTTCATAATTTTTCCGTAAGGAAGGATTATCAAAGAAAAGGATATGGATCAAATGCTTTAATGGAATATTTATCCGATTATATAAAAGAAAAGGGCGGAGGAACGCTTGCACTGATAACTAATTCTAAAGAAAATGTAGAATTTTATAATAAATGCGGATTTACATGCTTTCACAGGGGAAGAGTGAAAAGCATGGGTTTCTGGCTTGGAAACTGGGCTTTTAAGAAAGTTATAGAATAAATAACATATATTTATAATCAGGAGTGTTGTAAATGGGTAATGATAATTTTAACGGTAAAACCATAAAAGAAATATCTATAGATGGCTGTGAGCTGCTTGGTAAAGGTGGAAACGGTGCTGTTTATAAGCTGGATGATGAAAGAATTGTCAAGATTTACTACAGTAACAGAGCAGATTTTGAAAAGATCAAACGTAACAGGGAAATAACCAAAACAGCATTTGTTCATGGGATTCCTTCTATGATTGCATTTGAAATGGTCAAAGTAGGTAATGATTACGGCGTTATATATGAGATGATCAATGCAAAGTCTTTCGGTCAGGAGATGTATGAGAATCCTGATAAATTGGAATTCTTTTCAAATATGATTGCGGATACTTTAAAGAAGCTGCATCAGACTGAGTTTGAGGACGGTATATTACCGGATTCAAGAGACAGGCTTAAGAATGAAGTGAAAATGACATTGGATGCTGGCTTTTATAAACCTGCTGAGGCAGAAAGAGTCCTTAAACTAATAGATACTATACCTAAAAGGAATACCTTTATACATCAGGACTTCCATCCGGGCAATCTGATGTATCAGAATGGTGAGATAATGCTGATAGATGTTGATGATTCCGGTGTAGGTCATCCGATCATAGATCTGGCGGCGATGTATCTGGTATATGTATCTGCTGCCAAATCAAATTATAAAGTAACTCAAAACGGATTAACAAAGGATCAATATGCTTTTGTTTGGAAAACCATATTAAAGAGATACTTTAATACTAATGATGACAAAGAGATAGCAGAGATTGACC
>CACWIL010000343.1 GCA_902760905.1 uncultured bacterium | reverse complement strand
AACTGTTAGAAAAAGATATTATGACAACGTTTGAAGTACCGTTTTATTATGAAATAAAGAGTAAAAGAACAAATGAAATTGAATATGGGACTTTGCATATTCGGTAACGCTATCAAACATTATTTGCGTAGCAGTGAATTGTATTGAGAGAAATGAGAAACGTTGTGTTAGGAATAGCAACTAAAAAACTGAAAGTTGGACTCTGCACAAATATAAACATATATTTGAAGAATAAACGGATGGTCGTACTGATTCTGAACTCATTAAAAACACCCATTTTTTGGCCAACTACAGTCAGAAATGAGCCACTAAAAACCGTAGATTTAAGGTAAAAATACCCATTCTTGTCGGAACGATGCAAGCAACAGGCCAAGCGAACATGATGAAAATATAAACAAAATTTTGTAAATCAAAACTTAAAACGAATTATAATTTTATAAAAAAATCAAAAGTTTATTTAATAAAATATAATAACAAAAATAAGATTGATTCAACAAACTTGTATTTGTTGAAAATTTTGGCGACATGTGGTATAATATAAATGTAACGAGGGTTGAGGTAATCTTCATTACGATTACTTACTTTAATATTGTTTCCAGTAACGGAACCAATTAACCATAGAGAGTGCGCGAGAGACAAGCTCCGTGACCGCACAGCAACCTGACCGGGCGCCCGGTTAAGGTGCTAATGCTTGTATGATGGGATGTTGGATAGTTCTGCTTTTCAAGCCCATCAGTCAGATGGGCTTTTTAATTTTTGTGTTCAAATCTTAATTATACTGGAGGCAATTCTTATGAGTTATTATAATACAGATCCACAGTATGCAAGACAAGAAAAACAAGACTTTTATAATTGGTTGAAGACTGAACTAAAGCTCAGTATATATGAATCCAGGCAATATATGTGTGCTATTAAAGGCGTGGAAGATTTTGCATCAACAAGGAACTATCATTCAAAGCACCTCTTTTCATTAAACCGTGACATAGTTTTTGAAACGGTGAGCGAGTTATTGTTAGATGATGCGTTTCGTAATGATTATGTAGTTAGATGCCGTATCTACCCTGTAAAACCGACAGACGCCATCTATAAATTAGTTAAGTATGCGGCAGCGAAGCTCCCTTCATACAAGAAGAAACTTGAAAAAAGAGAATCTGCACCTGTGTGGGATCAGAATAACACGCTATACGTATATAAGGGTTTATTATCTTGTCAGAGAAAAGGTCATCACCTCATTACTGCAACAGCCGTGATGCTTGGTCTGAAAAATAAAGATGTTAGAATGACCGTCACTTATTGTAAAGATTGCAACCGCTTCTTTATCAGTGAAGTTTCATATGAATACTACCGTAAAAAATATGGAGCGATAATAGGAAACATAAAGTTAGAACATAGTAACGTAACTTATAACGGAGAGTTTTTAGCTGAGGAGTCGCCGCTTCATTTATGCGGTTATAACGTGAATCAACAGGACAACTACTCCCGCGAAGAACGAAGATTTATTATTTCAAAGATTATTGACAGAGGAATTATGAGTAAGTATGAAGTCATTAACTATTTGGAATATTTTATTAGCCATAATGGACAGCGATCCAGAAATCGGCTGGCTCTTGAAAAGTGGAAGGAAGATTTGCAATTTACAAGAAGGTACCAAAGGGAATCTGATCCCGTCTATGGTATAACCGCTATTCGTGCCATTGGGTAACGTTAGGCAAGCGGCATATTATAGGAATGTGATTATTGTAAACTTGATAAAATAGTAGTTATTAATTTAACCTCCTTTCTGGGGTTTAATAAAACCCCGGTACACATTTTTACGGAGCACTCTATATGAGTGCTCCGGTTTTTAGTCAAGACGGCTTGACGATACGTGTTCAATATCAAAGCCGAAGAAGATATGAAAAAACTGATTCACTTTGTGTTCGCGGATATGAAATACCACGACCTCATGGAGGAAATGGAGAAAAAGGAGTAAAAAGCAAACTTACAAAATAATATAAAAATGAAAAACCGTCATTTTTGTCATTTTTGTCAATGACAGTTTTTCAAAGAATCTCCAGGCGTGTAATGATAGCAATAACGCGTCTGGAGATTTTTTGCGTAAAAAGACAGATTCCATCTTTTCACCAATTTTTCATGGCAAACCTCCGTAAAAAGTGATAAAATAACGGTGAGCCAGATATTCTTTT
>CACWIL010000342.1 GCA_902760905.1 uncultured bacterium | reverse complement strand
CCTGGGTTTTGGCGTTGAAGCTGACTATAGCCTTTATCTGTATAACAAAACGGGAACAAGAAAAAGGTCAGCAAAGAGAAAAATAGAAAGAAATCCAATTGACCATAAAGAGTGTGCGAGAGAGAAGCTCCGTGATCGCGCAGCAACCTGTCAGAAGGGTAAGGTGCTAAAGCTTGCATGATGGGATGTTGAAAATAAAGCCCATCTTACCGATGGGCTTTTGTTTTACAGAGAGTAGATATATTAGTATTTTAATCAGAGTAAGGAGTTACCATGTTTGACGGAGATGTAAGAAATAAAGAATGTAAAATATATTATATCATTCACTAACTGAAAATGAAAATTATCCACAATCTTTGATGTTACAGATTTTTATACACATGGGGGGAATTCGTTTTGGGACAAAAAGAAAAACTCATTGCTAAATTGAAAGCAAGCTCCAAGTCGTTTACTTTTAATGAAGCAGAAACATTGCTTGGATATTTTTCTTACTACAGAAGCAACAAGGGGAAAACGAGCGGCTCGCGTATCATGTTCGTGAGTGATGTTTATAAAACAAAAATTTTGCTTCATAAACCACATCCACGCAAAGAACTTTTAGAATATCAGATAAAACAACTTATCGAGCAGTTGGAACAGGAGGGCTTGTTATGAAAAACACGATGGAATACAAAGGTTATGTTGGCAGCATAGAATTTTCTGAGGAGGACGGTGTGTTTTTTGGAAAAGTTCAGGGCATCCGCTCTTTGATTTCTTATGAAGGGACTAACGCATCCGAACTAATCACCGATTTTCATGGTGCGGTTGACGATTATCTTGACCTTTGCGAAAAGGAAGGCCAGGTTCCGGAATCCGCCTATAAGGGAAGCCTGAATGTCCGTCTTGGCAGTGAACTTCATAAACGCGCTGCCGTTTATGCTATTTCTCAACAGCAGAGCCTGAACAGTTTTATCGAAGAAGCTGTGAGAGATAAGCTGACTGCTGTTAATGCGTAAATGTAGGATAAAGAATAAAACATAACTACTTTTCAGTATTTGACAATTTTTCAACTAAAGTCGGATTAATAAATAAACCTGATCTAATCAAACAAGTCATTAGAACTTATACAGAAGTAAAAGGGTTGTTATGTCACATATACGCTCTAAAGATACTACTATAGAAGTAAAGTTGAGAAAAGCTTTATGGAAGAGAGGTTTTAGATATCGCAAAATTATGCAAGTTTGCCAGGGAAACCCGATATCGCGTTAACTAAGTATAAGGTGGCTGTTTTTTGTGATAGTGATTTTTTCCATGGCAACCCGGTTTTACAGATTCCGATTTTTCCAACAGCCGTAGATTTTTCTGCGGCTGTTTTGTTATAATTAAGTAAATCAAGGTTAATCGTACAAATCGGGGTTTAACAGAGTGACGGATGGGATGGTATTATGAATATAAATACGCTCAACATACTGGCGGATGCCATATCTGATGTAGGGTCATGGCATTGGTGGTATGTAAAAGACGACATGGTTCATATACAGTTTTGTGATATTCAGCTTTACGATGAATCAAAACCGGAAAAGGAAACACATACGACGGATGTTTTAGCTGTACGGTTCTATAACCATGCCTTCGCGGTTTTTCTGGATAATCTGGCTGAAGATAAATGGTATGAACGCCTTAGAAATGATGATTCTGTAATTTATCCTGTCGATACGTATGATCTGGTGTTTGATGATAGTAAAGAGGCCGGGTTATTACTAAACGATTATAAGAACAGAATAACCGTCAAAGACTTTAACGGTTCAGAAACGCTTTCAACCGCAAAACATCTCCTCTGTGCCAGATGTGGTGAAGTTGGCTTTATCGTTGGAGGAGACGAGATAGTAGTTGTAGGGAAAAAAGGAAAATATACAGGAGAGGAAATAGAAAAGTTGTAGGGAAAAAAGGAAAATATACAGGAGAGGAAATAGAAACTGCTTCTAAGAAATGGTGGGATTATTGGAAGGATTACTGGAAATTGAGGAAAACAAAGGAAGCATATACGGAAGATTATGCGTGTGAAATTACGATTCCCGTAGACAAAAATGATCCGAAGGGAAACTGGTAATTCATCCGGGGTTTGTTAATATTTCTTACAGAAGGTTCATCGACAAATCGGGATTTTTCGAGCAGAGTAATTAACAGGAGTACAGATATGTTTCATGAAGAGCTGAAGCAAATCATAAGATCGGTTTTACAACAAGGCTTAAGTGGTCAGTCATTGATGGAAGTATTAACAGCCAATGTTGATCCAACCGAAATATGTGCATCGGATGATATGCTAGTTACGGATTCATATTTTTCTCTTTTGCATTATGCTACTGGGGAAGAAATACTCAAGGATGCTGAGTGGAAATACTTCCTGGATTGTCTGAACGGTAACAGAGTTTATAGTCTTGATGAGAAATTACAGATGACCGATAAGAACAGCATCGGTGGATCAGTATGACAAATTCGTGTTTTACTTACTACAACCCAGCTTAATGGGAGTTATTTTCAACCATCTCACCGGACGTGTAAAAAGCGTCTGCTTTTTTTGCAGTAACGTAAAACGTTTGCGTTAATTTGTATTGACAATGTTTGCTATCGGAAATATAATTATTTTAGAAGAAGAGAATTTTTTCATCCGTTATAACCGTATTAACGTTACTCTGGAAAGGAGCATATATCATGGCTAATGCAAATATTAATGTTCGCGTGGATGCAGAATTAAAACGTTCTGCTGAAATTTTGTTTGAAGATTTAGGACTTACCATGTCTTCTGCCATTACTATTTTCCTTAAAAGCGCAGTAAAACATGAGGGGATTCCTTTTGAAATAAGACGTTATGCCCCTAATGCGGAAACCAGGGCTGCTCTTGCTGAATATAAGGAAATGAAAAAGAATCCTGGCAACTATAAACGGTATAAGTCTTTTGACGACATGGCAGACGAGGTGTTTGCGGATGCTTGAAATTGTTCCTTCAAACCAGTTTAAGAAAGACTTAAAGCTCGCGAAGAGACGAGGTCTGAAGATTGAACTCCTGCGTGAAGTGGTCAATACTCTTGCCATGAAAAAGAAATTGGACGATAAACACCATGACCATAGTCTGGCTGGTAATTATAAGTCATTTAGGGAATGTCATATTGAACCGGATTGGCTTTTGATCTATCGAATAGAAAATAATGAACTGGAATTGTTTTTGTTTCGTACGGGTTCACATTCCGATTTATATTAAGCGGTGACTGTTGGTACAAATCGTGATTTAATGGGATAATTAATATGATCAACGTAACTCTCTGTCCTTTGAAATCGGACGACCTTGAACAATTCATTCGTGATAACCAGGAAGCTTTTAATTATGGAGCCCTTGAAGAATTCGGTCTCCGGGACGATCATTTTGAAAAACGGAATATCCATTTCTACGTCAACCGGTGCGGATTTCATATTGTAGAGTTTTTCAACAGGTATCATCCTGACCCAAAGGATCCGGATGCGGGCAATGAATTGGACGATCAGTTCCCGGATGGGATGTTCCGTTTTGAAAAAATGGTGAAGTAAATTTAAGTTTTGTTACAATGTTGGCCGTGATACAAATCAGGATTTTTCTGACAGGTATGGTGCTGATGAAATTTCTTTAATTGTAGGATATTTGCAAATCTTTTGGTATAATATAACTGTACTATAAAAGTACAGTTTTTTTATTCCCAAGGGAGGTCCTGAAAATGCCAATCAACAAAAACGAAATCACAAAAGAAATGATTGAAAAAGCGATGGAGTGCAAGACCGCCGGTGAACTGATCGCGCTGGCTAAAGCCGAAGGCGTGGAAATTACCAAAGAAGAAGCCGAAGCGTACATGGCGGAACTGGCCGACTATGAGCTGGACAGTGGCAAGATTAAGGAAATAGCTGGTGGGTTGTGCTCAGGGAGAACAACGTCTCCCAAGCCTCGCTGTCAAGAACACAGCTATATATAAAGGTTAGTTTCGTAAACCAGTGCCGGTACATCAGTGCCGGCCTTTTTTATTTCGGCTGTAGTAATATAAAAGAACCACCTTGTAAAACCCCGCGCTGTGGGCGGGCGGTCATTCAGACAAATTTGTGTTTTT
>CACWIL010000341.1 GCA_902760905.1 uncultured bacterium | reverse complement strand
GATCATTTAAAACAAACAGACTAATTGTACATTTTTATATAATATTTTTTGTACATTGGGTCTTGACATTTTATAAATGTAAATGTCAATATATGAATGTACAAAAAGTGGAAAATAAAAATGTACATTTTATCCGTTAACCTTCCTTTGAATTCGACTCAAAAAGTAGTTTCTTATCTTTGAGCCTGTATGACGGACCTTTTATTGATATAACAGTGGAATGATGCAGTAATCGGTCTAATACTGCATTAGCTAGTGTTGCAGAACCGAAGAATTCACCCCACTTTGAAAATGGCATATTTGTTGTAATTATCGTACTATTCTTTTCATATCGTTTAGCTATAAGTTGAAAGAACACATTTGCAGTATCTTGATTAATAGGCATATATCCTATTTCATCAATAATTAATACTCTGTATTTGGCATAGAATTTTAGCCTGTTTTCAAGCCTGTTTTCTTGAATTGCTTTCTTTAACTGAGTAATTAGATTTTCAAATGTAATAAAATATGTTTGATATCTTGCTTTTGCACAGGTTATTCCTAATGATGTTGCAAGATGTGTTTTACCAACACCACTAGAACCGATAAACACTACATTTTCGTGTTTGTCAACGAATCCTAATGAGTTTAACTCCAGCAATTCTTTTTTATTTATATTAGGTTGAAAATCGAATTCGTAATCATCAAATGTTTTTAGAAACGGGAAATTGGCAACCTTTACATTTGCTAAATCTCTTCTTTTTTGATTTTCTTTTTTTTCGATTTCAACTAATTCCTCTAGTGCTTGGGTAAATGATTTTTCACCATTATTAACCAGATTGACATAAGTGTCTAGATATTCCTGCATTTTGTGTATGCCTAATTCCTCTAGACCAGATAATAAATTTTGATATGTAGCCATGATACCTCCTTACAGGAGTTGATCAAGCTGCCTTAGGTTGCTCTCTGCAAGTTCATCTATCGTAGCGTTATCTTCGATACAACCAGATAAAAGTTGCTTGTAATGTGAAGTTTTATAATTAAGCTTTTTGTCACTTAGTCGATGCTTTGCTATTAATTCCGTGCTATAATAGATTTCAAGTTGATCATTGATTACACACAGTCTTACTGGTTTTTCAATGTATTCAGCTGGTACGGAATACTTGCATTTCATAAAAGTGACCATAGAATCTTTTCTGACAATGGTTTGTCGATCGCAATTAAGATAAGACTCTATTACTTCTTTACTTGGTAATGATTGCAGGTATTCCTTTTCTTTTTGAAATAGCAAAAGAGGTGGTACACCTGTTTCATCACATGTACGACGAATTACTTTAGCATTTATTTTTTCAAGGATAGCTATAAGTTCTTCCTCTGTTTCAAACTCTCCTTCGTAAGGATATATCCAAGCTAGAAATTTATTTAAAACTTCGACTTTACCTTTGGTAAAGGGATGCCTAGGTTTACAGAGCTTGATTTTGAAGTTAAAGTCTTTGGCAAAAGCTTTCATTCGGTTACTTATATTTCGCCTGTTACCATCGCGGTCAACGACAGATGACATGTTGTCAAAAAGGATTTCTCTAGGTACTCCACCTGTAGCTTTAAATGATGCTATAAGGCAGTCGATTACATCCTGTCTAGTTTTATAAAGTTTGTAAGTAAAGATGGGGTATCTAGAATAGCCCAATTTATAATCAAACACCTGAAAGGTGAAGATTTCTCCATAGCAGTTGGCAATTTTTATGTCTTCCTTCCAATCAACCTGAGCCTGAATGCCTGGGGCTGTTTCATATCGTGGATGTCCTTTAGCTGCGGTTTTAGGTCGAAGATTGTTTGCAACGACATATTTATTGAAGTTGGAATAAGTACCTATATTTTCATCAACTTCATCAACAATGAATTCATAAACAGCTTTGACATTAGCACCTTTAATTTGAAGTTTTTGAGCAATTAGCTGTTTATGTTTGTCAAGTTTGCTTGCCTTATTACGATGTGCAGGTTTGCCTTCGTAGCCGTCATAATACTTTTTGACAGTCCTGCGATCAATACCGTATTCTCGTGCAAGTTTTGAAAAGTTTGGTTTAATCTTACTCAATTTTAAGATTTTTAACTGAATGATTAGCGACATTTCCAATGAGAATCACCTCCATGGAAATGGTATCACATCAGTATGGATTGTACATTTTTATTTTCCATTAAATGTACATTCTTATAGTATCATTTACA
>CACWIL010000340.1 GCA_902760905.1 uncultured bacterium | reverse complement strand
TCTATGTTTCGGACGGAATAAAGGGGCTTTTGAATGACCTTGTAATTGAAGGATTTTTCAGTAACCCGGCTTATAAATCAAATTTTTCATCGGTTGTTTATTCTGTTATAAATGCGGAAGATACTTTAAAGGATTTTGAAGTTTCTTTCGGCTCTGACCAGCCTAACAGCATTGCGGTTATGCAGGGTTATATTAAAGACAGCAGTAAAGATAAGGATTTTTATAAGCGTCTTGAAAAAATGGTAGGAAATGCAAATAATCAGGGACATACTGTTCTTCAGAATATTACAGCATCTTTGCATTCCCTTCACAAAATTCTGGGAGAACTTTTAGCTGATTCTAAAAAGCCTTCCAGTGAAATAATCTCGAATGTAAAGGTTTTGATGATGTCTTCAAGGAACAGAGATAATACTAATTTAATGGAAGAACAGCACCCGAGCTGGAATACATTTTTTGCGATTATGAAAAATTATGTTATTATTACAAACAGTGAGATGTAATTATGTTGGAGAAAAAAGAAGAGAACAATACAAACGTTCAGAACGAAAAAAGAATTTATGACCTTGAACAGATGCTCGATATTGCAAAATCATTCTGTTCAAATCTCGATTTCAGTAACCTTCTGGAATCTATTGTCTATATTTGTATGGCACAGATGCACGTTCTTGGTGCCGATATTTTTGTACGCGATTTAATCACAAATGACCAGTTTGTTCTTGAAACAAGCGAAAATCCTGGAAGCATTGTACTTTCGGGATCTTCTTCTGTTATTACAACACTTTTAGCAGAAAAAAGACCTCTTTCCTTTACAGAATTAAAGGAGCTTACAAAGAATGGTAAGGATGTAGATTTAATTGCACCTTTAAATCCAACTCTTTTGGTTCCTCTTATTCAGAATAATCACCTTAACGGATTTTTACTCCTCCAGGAAAGAATTGCAATCGAAGATAATAATGATTATACAGATTACGAAAAAAATCAGATTATGCTCATCGGCTCTTTAGCTAGTGTTGCTATTAATAATGCTGCATTGCTCGAAAAATCATCTACAGATATGATGACTCACCTTAAGTTAAAGTATTATTTCTTTAATGTTCTTTCTCAGGAAATGGATAATGCCTTTTTAACTAATTCAAATCTTTCTGTTTTGATGTTTGATATAGACTTTTTCAAAAAGTTTAACGACACTTACGGGCATGAATGCGGAGATTTTGTTCTTATTTCTGTTGCAAATATTATCAAGCAGAGTTTACGCGAAACTGATGTTGCAAGTCGTTACGGTGGAGAAGAGTTTACGGTTCTTTTGAACAACACAGGAAAGGACGAAGCTATGTCTGTGGCCGAAAGAATCCGTACTGCTATTGATGAATATGATTTTGTATTCAATGATCAGCATCTTCATGTAACAATTTCTGTTGGCGTTTCTGTATTTGATACAAGAACAAACATTGTTAATACTCCAAATGAATTTGTAAATCAGGCCGATAAAGGATTATATTTATCTAAGAGTGCGGGAAGAAACAGAGTAACATTCTTTGATCCTGCTTCTGAAAAATAAATTTTAATCTTTGGGAACTTAAATGTCTTTTTTACGAAAAAAATTTACTTACTCATATTTTTATGTCACTTTTATAATGGTTGCAATTAACGTTGCAGTTTATCTCCTTATTCACCGCATGAATATTCTGGGATATCTTGGATTAAATCTTTACGGTGTTGTAGAAGGAAAGCAGTTCTGGCGAATTATCACTTACATGTATACCCAGTACGATTTTCGTCATTTGTTCTGGAATATGTTTGGTATTCTGATGTTCGGTGTAACTGTTGAAAAAGCCGTTGGTTCTAAAGAATTTCTTATGTTTTATCTTGTAACGGGTGTACTTGGCGGATTGTTTTCGTTAATAGTTTATGCCATTGCAGGTGATTATTATGTTACATTGATTGGAGCAAGCGGTGTTTTGTATGCAATCCTTTTTGCGTATGCGGTAATTTTTCCTAAATCAAGGATTTTTATCTGGGGAATTATTCCTATAAGGGCGCCGATTCTTGTTTTGATTTATGCAATAATTGAGTTTGTAACAAGCTTTAATCAGGCTTCTCACATTGCTCATTATACTCACCTGTTTGGTTTTGTAGCTGCCGGATTATATTTTGTAATAAGATTTGGAGTTCATCCGTTTAAGGTATGGAAAAGAACGTTAAAAGATT
>CACWIL010000339.1 GCA_902760905.1 uncultured bacterium | reverse complement strand
AATATTGTTTTCCCCACCACAAAAAGGTTTGAGCAAAAATATGAGCAATTGTACGCCCCCCCCAAGTAAAATAATGTTTCCATTGAGAATAAAGAACATCATAAAAACCATTTACCCTTACTGCATCTTCTGGCAATGGTGTAATAATAGAATTACCTGTCCATACAAATGAATATATATAATCATCAATAATCAAAGGAGTGCAAAAGTTAAAATACCACATCAAAAGAAAAATACAAAACAGCACAATAAAATTTAATTTTCTATTAGAAAGACTCATATTCTTACCCTTTACTCCACTAGAAATACTAATATTTAATACTTATTAAATTATCCTATAAACCGATTCCAATATTTATTTTTACGTACAAGATAAGCAAAAGCAAGAAATCCTAATGTTGAAAATAACGATATATAATCTGCAACAACAAATAACGGCAATCCCTTATACCATATTTTGATCTTTCCGGATCCTTCAGGCAATGCCAGTTGCATCATATGGTTGTCATTTTCTTCAATATTAACTGCCCTTCCCGTGTTATCTGTAGCAATATAACCCGGGTAATTGACTAAAGGCAATATAATCTTTGATCCATTCTTATTCTCAATTTTGTAAGAAAATGATATGTTAGTTCCGCTCTTAATGTAATTGCTGATTATCTCATCTGAAATATGACGATCTCCCTGCTCAAAAAGTTTTTGTTTATCAATGTCGTTGTACAAATAGTCTGTATCAGAAACACATTTTATCCTTTCCCAAAAGACTTTCTGTGTCGGCATGTTCCAATCTGGTATTGAAGATATTGGAGCAAGATTACTAAAGGCTATTAAACTTGTAAGACAAATCAAAAACAAACTTAACACCAGATAGCCATTCAGTTTTCTTTTCTTTCCTGATAAAAACTTATGAAAACAAATCCCGCCAGGAACACAAAAACACAAAGTTGAAATGCCTAAAAAACGCCAGGGAAACTGCATTGTTTGAAAAAATTGTTTGAGCAAAGAAAACAAATCCCATGGGAACGCAAGATCTGCCATAAAAAGAAATAAACACCCCGCTAAAAAATAATTCATATATAGTTTGGACAATAAGAATTCTTTTTTAATCTTTATTTGAGACTTACCTAAAGCTTTACCCGGTTTTGAATTAAAACCGCGTAATGTTTTCGGAAGAAAAAAATAAACCGCAACAAACAGCCAGAAATTCCATTCCAGAAAGAACCGGAACAGTACAACCGTCGGCCAGCCCTGTTCGGCAAAACCATCAACGAACTCCATAGTTACCGGTACGTCTTTATAAAACAATAAAAATGGTATAATAAAATGCGCATTTAGCAAAAAAGCTATGATTATTAATACCAGAATTCGATAGAGCTGCCTTAACGAAATGCTTTTATAATGCACTATCATACAAAATAAGCCAAATAACACCAGTGCTACACTGCACAACACATGCGACTGAATCACTGCAGAAATCGCCAATATCCCCCATACACAATCTTTCACCTTAACTTTTGACTTTGCTACTAAAATTTCAATACTTGCTATTGCCAACGGCATAAAAGAAAGACCTAACAATTCACCTATAGCACTTCGGATATATGCGTCCATTAAGTAATAGCCAGAAGAAATATATAGTAGTGTACAAAAGAAACCAATATTTTTAGATTTTGTCAGTAACGAAAAGCCAAACCAGGATGAAAAAATCCCGAATAAAAAAATAACAGCAATAAATATATTATAGCAAATTTCAACGGGCATCCCTATCAACTTTAATATAGCAGGTATATAGAAAAACAGACTTGGATAAAATATTCCTACCGGGGCACCCCAAAACTGTACGTCATCAGCGTACATTCGCACAGGAAAAACACCGTTTTTTATTGCTTCAGCAATATTTAAAAACCTGGTGATGTGAAACACACAATCATGACCCGGTATTATATTTGTATCAATTAATGGAATTATTAAAATTAACCAGGTCACCATCAAAAAGAAAACATAGCGTAGCTTTTTGTCAAAAAAATTAATATTAAAATTATTCATTTTATCAACTTAATGCCTTCAATTTTGTAATATCTAGAAAAGACTTTATTTGTATCGCTATAATTTTCATCCAAAACAGTCATATCGAATATATGTGCTCCACACCAAATTCCAGCTGACGCACCAATGAAACTATTAATTGTAATTATAGTTTCATTTTTTAA
>CACWIL010000338.1 GCA_902760905.1 uncultured bacterium | reverse complement strand
TCTCAGTATATCCCATTTCTTTAGCCTTTAAAACAAGGCTTGAAAATGGAATCTTGCCATCATAATTTGAAAAAAGATATGCAAGCGTTCCTGATACAATACCAGAAAGTATTGTTAGTGATGCTCCGCCTTCTTTTGAAGCTACAACAACTTCGTGAGTGTGTTTAGCTTTAGGACTTGTAAATATTTTTGTTGCTTCAGGAATTAATGCTGCGCCTAAAGTACCGCAGGATATGATTATTGAAAGAACTAACCATAAGTTAGCCGGTAAATCTTTCAGTAAATAGTTACTAACACCGAATGTCATACCGATAGAAAGGACTGAAGTAATCCAGACTAAAGATGTTAATGGTGCTTCAAAATCAAAATGTTCAGCACGCGCAAGGAATAATTTTGTGTAAACACCGTTAATCCAGTATGCAACAACTGATGTAATAATCATTAAGAATCTCATAGTGAAAATCCATGCAAGTAACTGTACCTGGTAATCATGGAATACACCTAATAAGATAAAGCTTACAAGAGCAACACCTGTTACGCCGTAAGTTTCAAAACCGTCAGCAGTCGGTCCGATTGAATCGCCTGCATTGTCACCCGTACAGTCAGCTATTACACCCGGGTTACGTGGGTCGTCTTCTTTTATACCGAACTGAATTTTCATTAAGTCAGAACCGATATCAGCAATTTTTGTAAATATACCGCCTGCAACACGAAGAGCAGATGCACCTAATGATTCGCCGATTGCAAAACCGATAAAGCAAGCACCTGCAAGTTCTCCCGGAACAAAAAGTAAGATAATAAGCATCATAATTAACTCTATAGATACAAGTAAAACACCGATGCTCATACCGGCTTTAAGCGGAATGTTTAAAATATTAAGCGGGTTTCCTTTAAGTGCGGTAAATGCAGTTCTTGAGTTTGCAAGAGTATTCATTCTGATACCGAACCAGGCTACCATGTAAGAACCAAGAATCCCCAGAACTGACCAGCCTAAGATGATAAGAACTGATTTAAGCTCCATACCCTGCAGATACCAGAAATAGAATGCAATACACAAACCTATCAATACTTCCAGCATAATAAGGAATTTACCTTGTTGAACAAGATAGGTTTTGCAGGTCTCAAAAATTGTGTTACCAACCTGAGCCATTGCTTCATGGACTTCAACTTTTTTAACTCTTGTGTATGCCCAAAGACCCCAAAAAACACCTAAAACTGAAACAACAATACCTGCTACAAGCAGATTGTAACTGAGTTCAGATGCTTCTTTAATGTTTGGAACAACAAGAGATGCTTCTCCTGCGAAAACAGGAGCAGACACGATTAATGCCATTAATGACATAAACATTTTTTTTAGCATATATCTCTCCTTCTTTAGTAAACCTAAACACTAATATTAATATGTATATTATATATAATTTTAAGAGATAGTGCAATAGGGTAATGTTCCCTTCTTTCTTGTGTGAGAGGGCTAGAGTGAGGTGTGCTTGTCTTAAAATTTGTCATTCTTGTATATGTTATATAATTTGATGACAAAAGTATAGAATTCAAGATTTGAAGTTGATGCATTAATTCGTCATGCTGAGCAAATTGTCTTTTAGTTTTTATATTGGTTTAGACGAAGTGCGAAGTATCTCAGTAATTTTTTCTTTGCAAAAGTTATGGCGATTCTTCGCTATAGTTTTATTCAAACAATGGCGATTATTTTAATAACCCGCTCAGAATGACAGATTATAGTATTATCTGTAATCTGCAGGATAGTTTGTTATAGAATTATGTAACGCATACATTTCTTTGTGTATAAACCATTTTAGCCCGAAAATCTCAAATTTGTTGAGATTCTTTTCTAAAGCTCAGTATTACAGAACTATTGTAATATTTGTGCAAAGTAGTATATAATTCGTATTTTTTACTTATTTGACAAAAAACTTTGCTCTTGGTATATTTTTTTTGTTGACAACTGAATATGTGCAGAGGTAAATGATTTTGGATTGTTTGCACTTAGCAGAATAAATGAATGGGCATGTGGTACTCTGCCGACGAAGAGGTGACTAAACGTCACGTCTGAGGAGAGGGGTAGACACGCTCAAGGTCTGAAAGACCTTTTGACAACTAAATAAGGGCAGGGGTAAATGATTTTAGATTGTTTACACTTAGTAGAATAAATGAATGGGCATGTGGTGGAATGGTAGACACGCTAGTCTTAGGAACTAGTGCG
>CACWIL010000337.1 GCA_902760905.1 uncultured bacterium | reverse complement strand
TCTGCCATTGATGGAATTACAGAAGAAGAACGCGCACGCCTCAGAACCAAACTTGCTGCAATTATAAATGCCGAAGATTGTATTGTTCTTAATGTTGATCATGAACGCTTTCAGGAAGTTAACCGTAAAATTGCGCTGGACAGGATTGAAAACAGGATCGTGCAGGCTCTTGGGGTTCCAAAAAAACGAAAGCCAACTAAACCAACAAAGGCCAGTAAAGAACGAAAGCTTAAACTCAAAAAAATCCGTTCGGAGATTAAAAAGGGTAGGGCAAAGGTAAGTCTGTATTAAATTATAACTTTAATGACAAATCAATTTATATCACTTATATTTCTCTTTCGTGGACAATATGAATTATAAACAGCTTTCGGAGGAAGATTTTTTACAGGGGTATTCTCCGGACAATATTTTTATAACAAGTGATCTGCATCTCTTTCATACAAATATCATTGTGTATTGTAACAGGCCCTTTGAATATTCTGCTATGGGTTGTTCGCAGATGAATGAGTTTATCCTCAAAAAGTTTGATACATTACCGGACGATTGCTTCATCTGGAATTTTGGTGATGTTTATCTGAACATCCATCTGGAGCATTCAAAAATCATGAACGATATTATGCGCATGAAAAAGAATCGAAAAATGTGTTTGATTCTCGGCAATCATGATTTTAGTAATGATAAGAAACCCTTCAAAAATTATATAGACTTTTACACATATCTTTGTTTTGATAAGGTTTACAAAGGGCCGTTGCAGTTTAAGAATTATCTTTTATCACATGAACCTGTGTATTTTGATTCTTCCTGCGGCTTAGTAAATATTCACGGCCACACACATCAGTATTTTGTAACACAAGATTATTTTATAAGTAATTTTAATAAAAAGTATCCAAAGAAAAAGGTCGACCCATCCTGCTACAAAAATGTCTGCCTGGATGCCAATAACTTTGAACTTTTAAAGTTGAGTGATGTGATGGAGTTTTAGATTGATATTTGTGATATAATATAAAAAATGAAACAAAATAATTTTATTCAACAGACACATTTTATTGGCGTTTTGCTGCCGGAGGATTTGACGCTTACTCTTGAAGATTGCCGCCGCTATATGAACGAGGCTTATGGCTGTAAGAGCGGGCATGGAACGCCCATTCATGTAACGCTGGTTCCGCCTTTCAGACTGCCAGAGGAGTATTCTACAGAAGACCTCGCGCGTGCAATTGAAAAAGATGTTCTGCCAAAGGGGCTTGGATTTTCTGCCCACCTTGAAAACTTTGATGCGTTTGGAGACAGAACTCTTTTTGGAAAAGTGATTGCAAGTAACAGCTGGACCCAACTTCGCGATCAAACTGTTAAAGCAATTTTGAATGCCTGCCCTGGCTGTACAAAAAAAGATCAGAGACCTTTTCAGCCTCACGCCACTGTTGCAAATCGTGACATTCCTGCCGGTGTTACAACTGACGCCCTTCAGGTTATGAATGAACTGAACCTTGTAGAAGATTTTTCTGTAAACAACATCACAATCTTTGAACGAAAATCCGGCCGCTGGGAAGCTGCGGTTGTGATGGAGCTATCATAGCTGACAACTCAAGATGCGTAACTAAATAGGATTAATAGAAATATATCTTTTGTAAAATCGTTATGATATAATATTGTTAATTCTTTGATTATGTAATTTTTTTATACTTATTAAATTAGTAGTTTAATGATATAAAAAGGAATTGCTGTTATAGTTATATAATTGAGGTGTGGGGATGGCAAAAAAGAATTCAATTAAACTTTTTGAAGATAAACTTGTCCGCTCTGTTTGGGATGAAGAAAAAGAAGAGTGGTTTTTCTCGGTAAATGATGTGGTTCAGATTTTAACCGACTCAACAAATGTAACTGACTACATCAAAAAAATGCGCAAACGCGATGAAGAACTTGGCAAAGGGTGGGGACAAATTGTCACCCCCCTTTCAGTTCAAACGGCTGGAGGAAAGCAGAAAACAAATTTTGCCAACACACAAGGCCTTTTCCGCATAATACAGTCAATTCCATCAAAAAAGGCAGAACCGATCAAACTATGGCTTGCACAAGTAGGTCGTGAGCGCATAGAGGAAACCGTTGATCCGGAGCAAGCTATAGACAGAGCCCTTGAAACATATTTGAAGAAGGGCTACTCCGAAGAATGGGTGCATCAGAGACTGCTTTCAATTCGTATCAGAAACGAATTAACCGAAGAA
>CACWIL010000336.1 GCA_902760905.1 uncultured bacterium | reverse complement strand
ATCGTAATATTAGGTTGACTGTTAGTGGGGTTAATAACTACATTATCTTTTGAATTACCTCCGCTGAAAAGGAAGTAGAGTATTGCAATAAGAATTGCTATAAAAAGAACAGGGATAATTATTTTGTATGCTTGTCCTTTTCGCTTACGTCTTTTTCGCTCACTATAATGCGTGTTACTCTCATTCATAGATCTACCATAGCTCCTTTCTTCGGCAAATAAGAAATGCCCTTTACAGTAACGATTGTACTGTAAAAGGGCATTTTGAACTTTACTATCAGATTGCTTAATTCCTAAGAAAATCCTAAGATATAGGTAATTTAACGGTAAAAGTAACAGTTTCATTTTCGCTGTGGGCTTCAATCGTACCACCATGTAAAAGTATGATTTCTTTTGCAATCGCTAATCCAAGTCCTGTGCCGCCGGTATCCGAAATGCGCGCTTCATCTAAACGGTAAAACTTATCAAATATGGAAGATAATTTTTCAGCAGGGATTGTTTTTCCTTTGTTTTGAAAAGTAATTACTATATGATTTTCTGCCTGTATTGCAGAAACGGTAATCTTTGTATGTGGATAACTATACGCAACCGCATTTTTTAATATGTTACCGAATACACGCGCTATTTTCTCCGGGTCTGCATAGATTGTCGTATTTTCATCAAAATCCAGCGAAACAGTGTTATTGCGTAAAGAGAAAGAAGGCAAAAACTCATCTCGTAATTGTATTAGCATATAATATAAATCAACGGACTGCTTTTTCAATTTGATTTGCTTTGAATGGTAGCGAGTAATTTCAAAAAATTCATTTACCATTTTATCTAATCGGTATGCCTTATCCAAAGCAATATGAATATTTTTCGCTTGCTCTTGATCTGCCTTATTTGGTTCTTCTTCTAATAAACTTAAATAACCGATTACTGATGTAAGCGGAGTACGAATATCATGTGCAAGATACATCACCAATTCATCTTTGCGTTGCTCGGCAAGGGCGGTTGCTTCTTTTTGCTCTTTGAGTTTTTGTTTAACTGTATTTAACTTATATTCAAAGGGAAGCATTTCCGGCGACAAACGGATTTTCTTTTCATCTTCGGCTAAGAGATTATCTATTCCTAAGTTGATTTCTCGAAAGTATTTTGTCAGCCATCGGAATAGAAGTAAAAGCAAAATTAAAAAAATTGCAACAATGGCTACTACAAAGAATATCTCTTTATATCCTCTGAAATTGTAATGATAGATATAAAATGCTTCTTCATGTTCCATTTTCCCCACAAGCTCTAAAATAGATACAATCCAATCGCCAAATCGTTCTTTCCAAATGAAAAAGTATAACGCAATAACAATCGCTACCGATAACAACGCGCTACTGAAAAATCGTATTGCTATTTTTCGTTGAAATATAGCAAAATCGTCTTGCTTATTCTTCATCAATTTTGTACCCCACTCCCCAAATTGTCTTGATATATTTGGGATTTTCCAAAGTATCATTTAATTTTTCCCGTAAACGTCTAATATGTACTGTGATTGTATTGTTTGACTTAATGTAATACTCATCTTTCCATATCCTATGGAATAATTCTTCGCCACTAATAACATCACCTTTATTTTCCAATAGTATTTGCAAAATAGCAAATTCAGTAGGTGTCAATGATACAGGTTTATCATTTAACAAACATTCATGTTTTTTCGTATTTACTACTAAGTCTGAACAATGCAAGACGTGTTCTGTTTTTGATGTGTGAGATAGATTGTATTTTTTGTACCGTCGTAATTGCGACTTTACTCGTGCAACCATTTCAAGCGGTCGAAATGGTTTTGTGATATAATCATCTGCTCCAAGAGTAAGACCGGTAATCTTATCCGTTTCTGCGTCTTTTGCGGTTAGCATAATGACGGGATAAGCATACTGTTCTCTGATTTTTTGGCATAGTGTAAATCCGTTTATATCGGGCAGCATGACATCTAAAATTGCAAGATCGAGAGGTGTTGTTTGAATACATTTAAGAGCTTCCTCGGCTGTATAAAACTTAAAAACTGTATATTCCTCGTTTTTCAGATAGACTTCTATCAGATCAGCAATTTCTGTTTCATCATCAACGATTAGTATTTTATCAGGCATAAAATTTTGCTCCTTTCCAAAGGACATACATATATATTTTATCAAAGTAATAATTGTATTTCTTTAAATGTAAAACGGTTTTTCCACATAATACCGGAATGAATCAAGCA
>CACWIL010000335.1 GCA_902760905.1 uncultured bacterium | reverse complement strand
AAAATTTCATTTAATGTATGAGTAATAGATATAGTTTTTTTCGCGCTTTTCCATAAGCTCCTTCAGCACAGTATTCTTTAGTGCAGGAAGTATCTTCAAGAATATCGTGTAAAAAGCCTGCCATAAGAGTATGCTTATCAGCTCTGAGACCTATTAAAATCTTTACAACTTCTATCGGGTGAATAATATAAGGTTCTTCTGAAACTCTGTACTGACCTTCGTGAAGTTTTTTTGCAAACTCAAACGCCTTTTCAAGTTCCTCGATATCTTCTTCGTGATATTTTTGCTCAACTAAAAGTTCTCTTATTTCATCAAATGAAATTTTATATTGTTCCATAATACAGTTATTCTAAAATTTTTTTTATAAAAAATCAAGCAAAATCAATAAAAATACTTCATTTAGGGGTATTAGCCATTATTTTTCATAATTACTTCCAGCATTTTTTCGGCTGTTTTTTCCCAAGTAAACATTTTTGCCCGCTCCATGCCTTTTTGGGAATTTTCTTTTCTCAGGTTTTCATCATAATAATATTTTTCATAAGCTTCTATATGCTGTTCATCACTATCATAATCAATCATTATCCCTGCGTCGCCAATAACTTCCGGCAGCGAGGAATTATTTGAAGTAATAACAGGGCAGCCGCATTTCATAGCCTCCAGAACAGGAAGTCCAAAACCTTCATACTGTGATGTAAAAGTAAACCATTCCGCTCCGCTGTAAAGAGCCGGCAAGTCCTCGTCATCAACGTATCCTATTTGATAGATTTTATCGGTATTTTCACATTTTATAATTTTATCAAACTCTTTTTTAAAAGCATCATAATTTCCACCACCCATTACAAATATTAAATCATCTATGTTATGCTTTTTTACAAAGTCAATGTATGTTTTCACTATTCTTATCAAATTTTTTCTCGGCTCTATTGTACAAAGCGAAAACAAATATTTTTTATCCTGCGGAATCCCGTATTTTTCTTTTACCTTAATAATATCTTCCTGTTTAGATACATTATACTCTATATTGCAGCCCAAATATACAGTTTGCATTTTTCGTGAATCAATTTGCGGTGCATATTTCAGAAAATCCCCTTTTGTATAATCTGAGATTGTAAAATAATAATCCTCTGAATTTAATGATTTTACAAGCTTAAAAAACCATTCATTTCCTTCCGAACGCTCATAATAGCCTTTTAACACGAGAGGTATTACGTCATACAAAACCGTATAAAAATTTTCCGGCTTGAAGGACCTTATATATTCTGGAACAGAGTTTGCCGCAGAAAAACATACATCACTGCCAAAATGTTTAAAATAATTAAAGAGCATTTGAACGTACAAAGAAATATTGTGAATAAAATACACCGTATTTATTGTCATTTTTATAAATTTTTGCATAATAAAGCATTTATCCATGGTCAAAATATATTTAACGCAATTTTTTCGTTCTTCATATCTTTCGCCTTCATATACAAAAATATCAAACTTTTTATCCGGAAATTCTATCTTTAAGGCTTTATTAACATCATCTACCCCATAATCGGGTACAAACAGCGTTAGTTTGATATTTTCATTATTGATAAATTGTTTAAGAATGTTCAAAGCCGTAAAATATATTCCGGAACGGGCAGAATTTTTGTGAGCGCCAGCTCTGAGCGGTCTTGCATCAAATAATATTTTTATTTTTCCTGATATCAATATTTACTCTCCATTATTATCAAGTATTTCTTTTAGTATTTTTTCGGCTGTTCTTTCCCAACTAAACATTTTTGCGCGTTTAAAACCTTTTTGAGAATTTTCGTTTCTTAAATTTTCATCGAAATAATATTTTTCATACGCTTCTATATGTTGTTCATCACTGTCCCACTTAATTTTTATCCCCGCATCACCAACAACCTCCGGTAAAGAGGAGTTATCCGACACTATAACAGGGCAGCCGCAATTCATAGCCTCCAGCACAGGAGAGCCAAAACCTTCATACTGCGAAGTATATGTAAACCACTCCGCACCGCTGTATAAAACAGATAAATCATTATCATCTACATATCCGATTTGGCAGATTTTATCTGTATTTAAGTCAGATATAGTATTTTCCATAACCTCAAGAAAAGACTCCCAATTGCCGCCGCCCAAAACATAAATTAAGTCATCTATATTATGCTTATTTACAAACCGTATAAAAGTTTTAACCGCTCTTACCAAATTTTTTCTGGGTTCCAGTGAACAGAGA
>CACWIL010000334.1 GCA_902760905.1 uncultured bacterium | reverse complement strand
TTCTTCATCTTTTTTTACTGTCAGCAAATCCGTAAAATCACCAGTCAGCTTAAAAATAACGTATGATTGATTGTTATTTGAAACTGACAATTCATTCCCTACTGCTTTTCTGTTTTTATCTCGTATTGCAAAATAAACAGTATAATTTTTATTTGGATTAAGCCCTCTTATTGTTATAAGTCCGCTATCACCCTGTATCATAGATATATTACCGTTTTTATCAATTTTAAATGCCATCATTACCCCCGTTTTCTGCACCTCTGAAATCTTTTACCGTCTGAAAAAGGCATTCCTGAATAAAAACAGGAGTTGAGATTTTATTTTCCTGCAGAGATTCCATATATTTTGAGTCCATTTCTTTGGTAAAATCAGGAGTTTTGTATGTGATAACTTCAACATTTTGTCCTATTTCCATGCCGGCTTTTATCGGAAGCAGCAAATCTGCAAGAAAATCTCTTACCGAGCCGTCTTTCATTCTGACTTTTCTTCTTATCCAGCCTAAGCTTGTTTCAAAAAACGAAGCCTCAAACTCCTTTTTTCTTTTTGTGGCTTTTACATTTTCTATATCATCTACAAATTCAATCTGTCCGTCATTTATTACAAAAATTTCTCTGTTTTCTTCAAAAGATTTCATGGTACACAAATTTGTAAACAGACAGTCTTTTGAATATTCATAATCTGCGTAATCGCATATTTTATTATCTTTTATTCTGTAAAACATTTTATTCTCCTTTCATAGGGAAAAAGTAATACGGTCCGCTTGCACTGTCAGTAGTTACGACATCACCGGCGCTGACTCTGAAAACAGAACCGGAATAAACATAATATCCGCCAGAATACCCACAGTGGCCGTGAACAATTTTCTGATTAACATAGACATACTTTTTATAATCCATACCATCTACACCGGCATATACATAACCGTCTGCAGAGGCTGTATATGGTAATGTTATACCAACCCCTCTGGAATAATCCGGAGAATCATTTTTAGAAGTAAAACTCTGTCTTAACTCATCTAAATCTTCTCCAAGATCACTTATATCAGAAGTAAGCTCACTGATTTGAGCAGATAATGAGGTATTAAGTCCCGAGATATTAGAATATATACTGGTTGACGTTGATACGAGGTTATTTGCAACGGTTGTAACTCTGTCATCTAAATACTCAAAATTATCATTCAAGGTTTCTGATGAGGCAAGAGAACCGTATTCTATATGTGTTAAAGGCATTTTATCCCCTTTCTTTTATTAATGTGTCATAAATTTTATCAACCTTTTTATTAATATCTGTCAACTGCTCTTTTACTATCTGAAATTCTGATTTTGTAATATAAACCTTTGATATTTCAGAAAGTATTTCCCTGTGTGTATGTTCGAGCATCTGAGGAGTAACAAAAAGGTTGTACTGGAATATTACAGCAATCCCCAAAACAAGCAGGGGTAAATATTTATATAAAAAATCTCTGTCCATTATTCCTCCTTATACAACAGCGGCAGCTGCTATAATAGCAGGCAGAATATCATTTACTATATCCGCAGCACTTTCTCCGCCGTTACCCGTTGAAGTAGTTTTGATTGCATTACCTGAACTTGCTTTAAGTGAATGGTTTTGCATATTTGTCAAATAATTTGCCCCCTGCATATAGTAGTTCAAAAGATTAGATAATATCTTAGATGTTTCTGCCTGAGAGTTAGACAGCAACTCGTTCGCAAAATTTGAAACAGAAGAAACATTTTGATTCACCAGATTTTTATATAAGTCCTGAGCCTGAGATGAACGAAGCATATTCCTGTTTGACAGAGGATTAATAATATTATTCTCAAGACTTTTTCTTGACTGTCCTGCAAGAGTATCAGCATAAGCCTGAATTTTTGCCCTGTTAGATACTGAATTTAGATTTGGCTTCAAATATTCATTAAGCAGTGAATCTATGTTTTTGTTTACAAAATTATAAACAGAATTTAGTGCTGTTCCATCCTGAAATCCCGCTATTGTTCCACTGTTATCAGTTCTTGAATAAGCATAAGGATTAGAGGTAGTTGTTGTTCCGTACACTGTACTTGAAACATTTGATTTATTGGAAGAACTTCCCATTTTTGCTCCTTTCGTTTATATCTTTTTAATTTTTGGTAATTATATACAACTTTACACAAAATTAATTTAAAATATCGTCATTCTGAGGGCATTAATCAATTTCGCCCGAAGAATCTCTATTTTATGAGATACTT
>CACWIL010000333.1 GCA_902760905.1 uncultured bacterium | reverse complement strand
GTGATTTGTTGTATCACCTTCCGAAAACGGAAGGTCGTTTAGTCTATGAGGATTATGGGATTGAAATAAAACTTGTCTGTAATGATAAAATTATGATATAATTTTGATAAGTCATTAATAGATGAGGTGAAATTATGACAGAGATTAGACCGGTATCAGATTTAAGAAATAAATTCTCTGAAATTGAAACTTTAGTAGCTGAACGACAGGCTCCTGTATTCCTTACTAAAAATGGATATGGTTCAATGGTTGTAATGAGTATTGATATGTATGACAAACTTACTGATAACATTGAATCTAAACTTGATGAAGCTGATTTACAGGCTAAGACAGATCCTACTCGTTATACTCATGAAGAAGTATTTTCATCTATTCGTAATCAGATAAGGGCAAGATAATGGATTATACTTTACGTTATCTACCAATTGCAAAGCAGGATTTAGCAGATGCAATCAATTTTATTTTAAATGAATATCAGAATCCTATTGCAGCTGAAAATACATTAAATAAAATTGAGAATGCAATTATCCAGCGTCTTGAAGATGGTCCTGAATCATTTGCAATTTGGCCATCTTCTAAAAATCGTGAATATCCATATAGAAGAATAAATATCGGAAACTATACTGTCTGGTATGTAGTGATTGAACATGTAATGGAAATAAGAAGAATCTAGCCAGCAGGACGTAACGAAGAAAACTTTTTGAAATAAAAAATTATATGAGTAATGACGGACTAGATAATTTTATGTTGTATCACCTTCCGAAAACAGACGCCACTGAAAAAGTCCCTATAATTTAGAATAAATTTACATAAATCATCAAACATAGTAAAATTTTAATTAAAGGTGATTTATGTTAAGACAAGAGCAACCAAGTTTAGAATTATATTCAGATTTCTATGATAAAATAATTCCTAAAGATAACTTATTAAGGCAGATAAAAGAAACCGTTGATTTCAGATTTATATATGAAGAACTCGAAAGAAAGTACTGTCCGACAAACGGAAGAAATGCAGAATCGCCAGTAAAACTTTTTAAGTATCTGCTTTTAAAATGTATTACAAATCTTTCTGATGTAGATGTTGTTGAACAGTCACACTATGATATGTCATTCAAATATTTTCTTGATTTAGCGCCTACAGATGATGTAATAAATCCGAGTACGCTTACAAAGTTCCGAAAGCTCCGGCTCAAAGATGAAAACTTACTTGATTTGCTGATTTCAAAATCAATGGAAATTGCAATTTCAAAAGGCCTTGTTAAATCCAAGACAGTAATTATAGATGCTACTCATACATATGCGCGTTACAATTCAAAGCCAATTCGTGAAGTTTTATTAGAGCAGTCAAAGAATCTTAGAAAAGCCGTGTATCAGGTTGATGAGTCAATGACAGAAAAGATGCCGAAAAAAAACACCGAAAACGATATTCAAAAAGAAACTGCATATTGCCGTAAACTAATAGAAACAATTAAAAAAGAATCTGGAATTGCACAAAGACCTGATATAAAAAAGAAAATAAACTATCTTGAAGAAACCGTAAATGACACAGAAGAAAAACTTTATGAATCTGCAGATAAGGATGCAAAGACGGGGTATAAGAACAGCGATGATCCTTTTTTTGGTTATAAATCACATATAGCTATAAACTCAGAACGATTAATAACAGCGGTAACTATTACAAGTGGAGAAAAATCAGACAGCAAAGAATTAATAAATCTTGTAGAAAAAAGTCGAGAAAATGGAATGGAAATTAATGATGTTCTTGCAGATACAGCTTATGCAAGTAAAGAAAATCTGGAGTATGCAGCAAGAAAAGATGAAAAAGGAAATGTGAATTTTAAGCTTATTGCAAAAATGAATCCCATTGTTACAAACGGCAACAGAAAAGAAGACGATGGATTTATTTACAATAAAGATGCAGATATGATGCAATGCCCTGAAGGAGAACTTTCGTATATGAAGTCAACTCCTAAAACTCCAGATAAATTTGGAAATATGAGAACTGTATATTATTTTGATGTAGAAAAATGCAAGAGCTGCCCTAAACGACAGGGATGTTATTCTGGAGGAAAACAGAAATGTTATACAGTAAGATATAAAACTGGAGTCAGGGCTGAACATGAAGAATTTATGAAAACTGATGAATTTAAAATTAAATCAAAAGAACGTTATAAAATTGAAGCAAAAAACAGCGAATTAAAAAACTCTCATGGATATGGACATGCAATTGCA
>CACWIL010000332.1:2239-3099 GCA_902760905.1 uncultured bacterium | reverse complement strand
AGTTACAGCAATTGTTTTAATACCTTCCTGTCGGCATAACCTTGCGGTTTCAAGAGCGTATTCATAAAAAATTATCGGATCATTGTAGGTAAAAGCTACACTTTTGCAGCCATTTTCCTTAGCCGTATGAACAATTGCTTCCGGAGGAGCGGGCTGACACTGGCTTATAGGATATTTAACTTTTGTAGTCTGCCAGTTTTGACAGAATTGACATCCCATATTACATCCCAAAGTCCCAAAAGACAGGACTGATGATGACGGATAAAAATGATACAGCGGTTTTTTTTCGACCGGATCTATTGCCAGGCCTGTATTATATCCGTAAGTTTCCAACATAATTTGTCCGTTTAGATTTCTTCTTACATAACAATAACCACTCTGGTTTGGAGCTAGTATACAATTCCTCGGACAAATTGTACATTGGGTTTTATTTTTTAGTATCTTTTGGTATTTCATAAAATGTATTATAATATTTCCATGATAAAAATTAAAGAACCATCAGTTGCAAATACGTTTTATACAGGAGAGGCCGCTGAGTTAAAACAACAGCTCGACGGATTTTCAAAAGAAAACAAAAACAGTTATAAATACAAAACACGTGCTGTTATTGTTCCCCATGCCGGACTTGTTTATTCCGGACAGCTTGCTTATGAAGGAATATATCAGCTTGACAGTACTGTTAAGAATATTTTTATTTTTGCTCCATCTCACAGAGTTGCACTCGGCGGTCTTGCACTATCAGGGTATGATGAGTGGAAAACACCTCTCGGGACAATAAAAATTAATCAGGAAATAAATGCAGAACTTGAAGAAAAATTCGGTGCAAAAATTTTTGACGAAGCATTTGCTGAAGAACATTC
>CACWIL010000332.1:0-2231 GCA_902760905.1 uncultured bacterium | reverse complement strand
ATTCAGCATTTATTTAATGAAGTAAGGATTATTCCTGTTTTGGTCGGCAGGACAGAGCCGCAAAAAATTACGGAAATTATATCAGAATACTATGATAACAAAGATTTTGGATTTATTATCTCGTCCGATTTAAGCCATTTTTTAGATGACAAAAAAGCACAAAAACTCGATGGTGAAACGGCACGAATGATAGAATCCGGAAATATTCAGGAACTGAGATATGAACAGGCTTGCGGAGCATTAGGGATATACGGACTTGTTGAGTTTGCAAACAAAAGGAAATATTCACTAATCAGAATCAACCTTATAAACTCATCACTCACTTCCGGCAACAAATCCAGCGTTGTAGGATACGGTGCATGGTTTTTGTATGAAGGAACTAAAAACAAGTTTATTAAAGAATATTATTCAGAATATCTTTTAAATTTATGCAGAAATGTAATACTTTCAAAATTTAACAAAGATACTCTTTATACAGGACATGCTCCCGTTTTTAATCAGCTTGGCGCATGCTTTGTAACATTAAAAAAAAATAATAATCTTCGGGGCTGTATAGGTTCCATTATTGCTCATCAGCCATTGATTAATGATATAGTTGAACACGCAAAAGATGCAGCATTCAGGGATCCGAGATTTAATCCGGTTGAACAGAACGAGGTTGATTCTTTAACTATTGATATATCAATCCTGAGTGAGCTTCAACCTATGACATTCCGAGATGAACAGGATTTACTTGAACAAATTGTTCCATTCAGGGATGGAATAATAATTAAAGACAAAAACCGTCAGGCTGTTTATTTGCCTTCTGTTTGGGAGGACCTGCCCGACAAAGCAATGTTCCTGAACTCACTTAAAATAAAAGCAG
Organism: uncultured bacterium; assembly: GCA_902760905.1. Classification (GTDB taxonomy): domain Bacteria; phylum Cyanobacteriota; class Vampirovibrionia; order Gastranaerophilales; family Gastranaerophilaceae; genus CAG-196. The sequence goes on along the minus strand of CACWIL010000332.1, from coordinate 1,366 downwards.
GGTTACCTCCGGAACATTTTTCTGATACATTTGAAGCATACAGATTTTCAACGGTTTATATCGAAGAAAAATAACATATTTGCTAAGGAATATAACCAAATGGAACACCATCACAGGCAAGAAATAACGGAAGAAAACGAAAAGAAAACGCTGGTAGTAATTATATTTACCGTAGTTACTATGTTTGCAGAAATTATATACGGCTATATTACTCATTCTATGGCACTTCTTGCTGATGGTTTTCATATGGGAACTCATGCCCTTGCGCTCGGTTTAACATATGCAGCATATATTCTTATCAGAAAATTAAAAGATTCACCTCTTTTTCCGACAGGTACAGATAAAATCGGAACTCTTGCCGCTTATACAAGCTCGTTATTTCTTGGAATGACGGGACTGTGGATTATAATTGAAGCTGTTGAGCGCCTGTTCCATCCACTTATTATTCACTTTAACGAAGCAATTATTGTTGCAGTAATAGGACTGATTGTAAACGGTATATGTATTTTGATAATGCATAACAGCTCTGAAGAAAAACATGAAGAAGATTATAATTTTAAAGCAGCTTATTATCATATTCTTGCAGATGCGCTTACTTCAATTGTTGCAATAGCGGCATTGTTTACAGGTAAATATTTTAATATTATATACTTTGATGCACTTGCCGGAATATTAGGCGGTACATTAATCTTAAAATGGTCTTGGGGTCTAATTCGTCACACCGTAAAAGATTTAATTAATATGAAATAAGTTAAATATACCAATATATTTTACAAGCTTAACATTGCTTAACAAAAGTCATGGAAAAAAGTCAATTTCATGTTCTTTTGTGTTTTTATATATATAGGAAGAACCCAATCAGTGTGTATTGAATAAGATTGAAGAACGGTTATGAAAGTAGATAGCGTTAACAACATTACGTCACAAAGACAGAGCTTATCAACCCCGCAATTTAAAGGCAAGGGGCTGGATCCTGAGATATGGAACCACCTGAGCAAAAATAGCGGAAAAGTTAGCCGTTTCTTGAATTACGTAGGTGAAAATCAGGGTGAAGCATTAAACATTATAGTCACTGCTGTAGGTACGGCAGTTATTTGTCCTTTGTTTATTGCATTTAACCCATTCTCTAAAGAAGATGAAAAAACAAAGCAATATTCCGCATGGCGTCAGCCGATATCTGCGGTCATTGCTCTTGCGACACAATTAACCATTACAAAGTGGTTTAATGACTGGTTAACCAGAGCTGCAAGTACAAGCAATAAGGATGGCAGTGCAAGATTTGCAAGAGCAGATTTAAGAGCATGTCCGCATGAAAGACATCTTAAACGAATAATCAAACTTGAGCACCCTGATTATGATAAAAAAC
>CACWIL010000331.1 GCA_902760905.1 uncultured bacterium | reverse complement strand
TTTCTCGCTCTGCAAGGTTTTTTCGCTTTCGGATACTTGTGTCTGCATAGTTTTTATCTTTTCTTCGGTGGAAGTAATCAGATTGCCGTATGCTGACTTATATTTCTCGACTTGTTCATCAGCCTGTGCCTTTTCCGTCTGCAACTGCACTATGGTCTGATCCTTGCTGTTCAGCAGATTGATAAACTCGGTTTTTATACGCTTTTCGGCATTCTCGTTAATCTCCAAAGACCTCAAAAAAGCACTCTGAATAGCCTGTATGTGCGTATCATAGTCAGATATATCGGTCTGTCTATCAGTCAATACCGCTCTCGCATTCTGCACCTCATAGGCATTGATTAACGCAGACAATGCGGAGTTCTGATTGTCGAAATTCTCGCAAAGTTCTTTTAATTTTGCCGATACTTCCTCCGATATTCTAAACGATCTCGCCTTTAATTCCTCCATAATTTGCCCTCCTAAACAAAAAATATTTTATGTAACACGTAAAAACACAACGTATTACAAGCGTGTTACATAAAATATATCATACCCGACAAGAGTTTGTCAATTAAAACTCGCTGTCGGGTATGATGAAAAGTCGCCAAAGACAGCTTATTTTTTCTTCCTTTTCTTCTGGCTACGCAAAGAAACAACAAGTACGGAGGAAGAAAAAAGCAGGAGAAGAAAGAAAAAGTGGCGGCTACAACGGGGGAGTCAAGGGGGGCTCTCCCCATATGCACTAACTTAATTAAAAAATGTATACAAATCCCCAGTAATATGCTAATATAGAAATGCAAGTATAGGAGCTATGAGGTGAAATGTATGCAAAGAACGGATTTGATAAACTTTTTACCAAAAAATTATAAAACATTGTGTTGGGAACATAAAGCGATGACAAGGCACAGAGGAATTCAGAATGAGGAAGAACTCTTGATGTTGTCAATGTTTTATTCTTACGGACATTCACTGATGGAAGTAAAGAATTATGCGAAAACGGAGTTTAATACAACTATCAGTGATGTAGGGTTCATGAAGCGATTTAATCGTTGTAATGATTGGATAAAAAGCATTATTATAGAAATGCTTGGTAATGAAGTCATCAAATACGATGTTCCGAAAAAATTGAAGGATTACAAAGTTCTTGCGGTTGATGCATCAGATGTAAGGCAAAAAGGTGCTGTACAAAGATTGTTTCATTTGCACTACGCTGTCAATTTGTTTACCCTAAGCAGTGAAAGTTTCAAAATTACATCGCAGGAACAGGGAGAAACATTAAAAAACTTCAATTTTGGCAAGAACACAATAGTAATAGCTGACAGAGCCTATGCAAGTATGACAGGCATAGAGTATTGTTTAGAAAATCAGACTGATTTTATCCTAAGAATAAAAAACAAAGCATTTAATTTATATGATGAAAATGGAGAAAACGTTGAGCTTAGTTCTATTTTAAAAGATATATCAGAACAAAGCTGCGATTTTATCTTGTATTATAAATATAAAAACAAATTGAAGCCTATCCGTTTTTGTGCAGTAAGAAAGACCAAAGAAGAAATTGAAATTGAGAAAAAACGCATTCTGAGAAGAGAGAGCAAAAAGCAAATATCTCTTTCTGATGATACAAAATTTACACATCAGTACTTTTTTGTTGTTACATCAATTGGACAAGAATTTACAAGCGATGAAATACTTCGTCTGTACAGATTGAGATGGCAGGTTGAAATGGTTTTCAAGAGATATAAGTCCATACTGGGATTAGGCTCAATACCAACCAAGACAGATATTTCAGGTTTAGTGTGGCTTAACTGTAAAATGTTAATTGCACTTTTGATTGAAAAAATATTGTCTGAGGTTGATTTTTCCCCCTGTGCCGACAGCTCGGAGTTTATGGAGGGAGATGGCGGCACTTTACAATTTGATTTCAACTCTGTTCTATACAATAGATAAAATAGACTTGAAAGATTTTCTACTATCAGTTACTAAGAATTTTTGTGTTGAAAAACGTAGGAACGGTATTCGTTTGCAAATGTGTAACTTGAAATTAAGTTAGTGCATATGGGGGTGTACCCTCCACAAAACAGTTACAGGCATTAACCGGACAGTAACGCATTTTTCCTGTATCCATAAAATAGCCGCAGTACGGCACTTTTTGACTTGAATACATTTTCCAGCGATACACACAGTTTTCACAGCTATTCACGGCGATGCACCCCGCTTTCCTTTGCAGGCAAGCAGATAATCGGTTCTGGTGCCTATCTCTA
>CACWIL010000330.1 GCA_902760905.1 uncultured bacterium | reverse complement strand
ACCCTGCTTTTTTAGCATCCTGCGATCTTGCATATATTTTTCTGAGTTCGTCGTGAACATCGGCATAAGTTGCCACCGTCGAACGGACATTTATACCTATAGGTGTTGCATCTATAAGTTTTATATGTTCTATACCGTCTGCTTGTATCGATAAAATATGTTCCGGAAGTTTTTTGTTTGAAATTTTTGATTCTATTGCCGGAACAAGACTTTCCAACACCATGGTTGTTTTTCCCGAACCGGACACTCCGGTAACTACGGTAAGTTTTCCTTTGGGAATCTTTACTTCCAAAGGTTTTACCGTATGAATGTTTGTCGTGGATAAACAAATTTTTCCTTTGGAAAATATTTTGTCCGTATCCGAACTGTTATTTAAATTTATACTTTTTTCTTGTGAAAGGAACGGACCTATTAACGATTCTTTTTTCTTTTTTATGTCGTCAATTGTTCCTTCGGCAATAATTTGTCCGCCGTTGGATCCGGCATAAGGACCGAGTTCAATAAGCCAATCGGCTTCTTTTAAAATTTGCATATCGTGGTCAACCAATATTACCGAATTGCCGTCCGCAACCAAATCGTGCATAACACCTTTTAATCCCACTATATTTGACGGATGTAACCCTATTGAGGGTTCATCAAGAACATACAAAACACCGGTCGTTCTGTTTCTTACGGCACGGGCAAGTTGCATTCTTTGTCTTTCTCCTGTAGAAAGAGTATATGCTGCTCTATCAAGAGAAAGATAACCTAATCCTAAATCCATTAACCTTTTTGCAACCGTTTGAAATGATTCACATATACTTTTTGCCATAGGTTTCATTTCCTCAGGTACCCAAAAAGGAACTTTATTTACCCAATTTACAAGGTTTGATAAAGTCATTTTACAAACTTCATCAAGAGTTTTTTCCATAAGTTTAGGTGCTCTGGCAGATTCTGATAACCTTGTTCCGAAACATTGGTCACAAGGTTCTTCCTTTAAAAATTTTTCAACTCTTTTCATACCTTTTTCGTCTTTAACTTTTGCAAGAGCATTTTCCACGGTATAAACGGCATTATAGTATGTAAAGTCAAGTTCTGTTGCAACATTTGTATTTTTGGCTTTATAAAATATATGCTTTTTTGTTGCAGGTCCGTTATAAACAATATCTTTTTCTTTATCGGTTAAATCTTTAAACGGAACATTTGTTCTTACACCCATAGCTCTGCAAACATCCGTCATAAGACTCCACATAAGACTGTTCCACGGTGCAACGGCACCTTCATCTATTGTAAGTGTTTCGTCAGGTATAAGAGAAACTTTATCTACTGTCCTGACCGTTCCTGTTCCTTCACATTTTTTACATGCACCCTGACTGTTAAATGCCAACTCTTCCGCCGACGGTGCATAAAAATGTGCTCCGCATTGCGGACAAACAAGCTCTTTTTCCGCTGCAACGGCAAGTGTAGGTTGTAAATAGTGTCCGTTGGGGCATCTGTGACTTGCAAGTCTTGAAAACATTAAACGGATACTGTTTAAAAGTTCGGTTCCCGTTCCGAAAGTGGAACGAATTCCGGGAACTGCAGGTCTTTGATGTAATGCAAGTGATGCCGGAACATACAAAACTTCGTCAACATCTGCTTTTGAAGCTTGTGTCATTCTTCTTCTTGTATAAGTTGAAAGAGAATCTAAATATCGTCTTGAACCTTCGGCATATAAAACACCTAAAGCAAGTGACGATTTTCCCGAACCTGACACTCCTGCAACAGCAACAATTTTGTTTAACGGGATATCCGCATCCACATTTTTTAAGTTGTGAACTCTTGCACCGCGAATTTTAATTTGTTTAGGTTCTTGATGTATGTTCATACAGCATTCCTTTAATGTTTTAAGTATATCACTATTATTATATATTATTAGAACAGCAGTTTGAAAACGGCAGCACGGCAGAGGGATGGAGGTATAGAAGTATGGAAGGATGGAAACGGCAGGAACAGCGAACAACAGTTTAAAACTTAAAGGTTAGAGCTTAAAGTAAAAAAAATAATGTTTTTAGGAAAACAGATTCTCCCTCGAATTCGATGGGCTTGAAATAATATTATGTTGTTGATATATGTTTGTTTATTTTATACAATTGTATGTATGTAATACAACATAGAAAAAAGGTAATTTATGGCATATATATTCATGGATGAAAGTGGTGATTTAGGATTTAATGAGCAAAAAGAAAAGACAAGCAAGAATTTTATAATTGCTTTTTTATTCT
>CACWIL010000329.1 GCA_902760905.1 uncultured bacterium | reverse complement strand
ATTTTACGAAACTTACGAAACTGAAAGATTAAAAAAAGAAAAGTGTTAACCCTGAGGTTAACATGTATTCAAATTTCATATACTTTTGGGGGTTCTCCTGAAAAGTCAGCAATAGTAGCTTTTCCTTCCTTAATGGTAAATACCTCAAATGTTGGATTGTCTCCTGATTCATATAGTGCTTTTACAAGATCATTGGCATCAATTACTTTTTGTTTAATTTTTAAATCATCAATAAATTCGACTTTTCCGTCTATTCTGATCCATTGGAATTCTGGAGTGGCTGCAGTCATTTCAAAGTTAGGGTTTGCATTCAGTTCCCTGTACATTGGCTTTTGGTTGCTGGTGCAGAAGTATGGTTTGTTATCTTCTGCAAAGTAGAATAGTATTGGTCTTACTTTTGCGTTTCCGTCAAGTCCAGTAGTTGCAAGATACTGCTGAGGGTTTTCAGTTAAGAATTTGATTACTTCTTCCATAATATCACCTTTAATTATTAATACTAAATCGGTTTATTTTGTTTAGTATTTAATTATTAATTAGTTTTATGGATAATATAAGCTTTTTGTTACTTTAAAGTTACTATAATTAATTAGCGGTCTTGGTTACTTTTTCGTAACTAAAATTTTATTAATAATCACCAATAGATAAATTCATATCCAAATGGAAAAGTGATAATCATGGCTAAATTCAAAAGCAATTACTGTCCTGTAAACGAAACATTAAAAATCATCAGCGGAAAATGGCACCTTCTAATCATCAGGGATCTGTTTTTTGGCAAAAGAAGATTCAGGGAATTCAAGGAAGACAAAACTGCTTTAAGCAATAAGGTCTTAACCGAATGCTTAAAGGATCTGGAATCAAATGGACTGATTTCAAAAACCAGTCAGGATGGCTCCAAAATAACTGAATACTCACTAACTGAAGAAGGAAAAAGAATGAATAGAATCCTTTATGAACTAGCCATATTCACTTTAAAAAAAGACGATACAGCAACAGATGATGAATCTGAAGAATTTATAAAGATTTTTAAAGACACGCTGGATATTGATTAAAATACAGGAGAATCATATGAATAAAGAAGAACAGCTTGATTTTCTGATTAATTACTTAATCGATGAGAGAAAGGAAGCTATTGAAATCCCACAGGATTATAATACTAAAAGAAATCTTCTTCGAAGTTTGATGAATGTAAGGCTGCCCTTAAAAGTATCTGACGAATTTCTAAAAGTTCAGGATGATTTTCTGACTGCTGAAACATTAAGTAAAGATTTAACTTCAGTTGGGGATATCCTAGATGTTGACGGCAAAATTATGGTTTGGCAGGGAGATATTGTTACATTAAAGGTTGACGGAATTGTTAATGCAGCAAATTCAAAACTTCTGGGATGCTTTATTCCTCTTCACAACTGCATTGACAATATAATTCATTCTTCTTCTGGAGTGCAGCTTAGAGAGGAATGCAGCAGAATTATGCAGCTTCAGGGACATGATGAAGAAGTCGGCAAGGCCAAAATCACAGGCGCATATAACCTGCCTTCAAAATATGTGATACATACGGTTGGCCCTGCAATACCGCAAGGGACTAAACCTTCTGGAAAAGATTGTGAAGCACTCAAAAACTGTTATACTTCCTGTTTGGAAATAGCCAGTAAAAATAATCTGGAGTCCTTGGCATTCTGTAGCATTTCCACCGGAGTATTTAATTTTCCGCGTGAAAAGGCAGCTGAAATTGCTGTAAGTACAGTTAGAAATTATTTGGACTTAAATGAAACCACATTAAATCATGTGATTTTTGATGTGTTTTCAGATGACAGCTATTCAACATATAAGAATTTATTATTCTAGGAGAAGAACATGGAACAATTTGTTAAGAGATTGGATAGGGCATATGATGCCATTAATGAGGCTGATTATATTCTTGTCGGTGCCGGCGCAGGATTTTCGGCGGCTTCCGGAATTGAATATTCAGGAAAACGTTTTGAAGACAACTTTATGGATTTCATTGATAAATATGGTTTGACAGACATGTATTCATCTGGATTCTATCCTTTTGAAACATCCCAGGAAAAATGGGCTTACTGGGCACGTCATGTTTATATGAACAGATATTCGGTTGGAAAAACCAGATTATATGAACAGTTACTGGAACTGGTTAAAGACAAAGATTATTTTGTATTAACAACCAATGTTGACCATCAGTTCTGGATAAACAGATTTGATGATAAAAGAATTTTTGCAACACAGGGTGAT
>CACWIL010000328.1 GCA_902760905.1 uncultured bacterium | reverse complement strand
CGCAGTCATTATCAGTGTGAAAAGGAGGGCCTTTCTGTTACGCTGTTACGCTACTTTCAAAAAAATAATCTTTCTATTTTTCTAAAAGTTTCTTTTTGTGAGCGGATTCTGCCATTTTTATTAATTCGTTTATCGGAACATCATCACCTAGCAGTGTTGTATGGTATTCTCCAGATATCCAAGACAGAATATTTGCGTTATTGGCTTGAATGTACATTGCTTGTTTTCCATCAATCGTTACTTCTCGAATTTCTGTTCCTTCAGTATTATAGATTTCTATTGACGCATCGTTTTCAATTGTCGACGAGGTGATTTTATACCCACTCTCATTCATAAAAAGAATGTCACTTGACAAATCGTCTTCTTCAATCTCAACAACTTTGTAACCAGAAGGAATATATGAATATCTCACTTTTAGATATCCTTGCTCCGTTGTATCGTTGTACGTTACTTCAGAACCTTTTGAAAACGTGTGGATATTTAAGTTATCAAATATAGATGTATATCTTCCGATAGCAAATATGGTTATTGCAAGCAGTGCTGCAATGACAGCAACTAGAAATGCGGTCCTTAACGCTCTTCTGCCACCGAATCTTGAGTGCTGTCCTTGTTTTTCGCTAGCTTGATGTTCTCCGATTTTATCTGCATACTTCATTATTGTTTTATGGGTTTTTGAAGACAGCTTATAGTTCCCATCTTGGTCGGTATAATAATGCTGTAATAGCTGATCGGTATCCCGGCGGTCGTATTCAATAAACGCCTGTCTGAGAATAAGGTCACTTACTGCCACTATTATTCACCTCCCTGCTCTAATATGGTTTTTAGCATTCCCTTTGCTCGATTGAGACGCACACGAACATTTGTCTCTGTAATATCAAGTGCTTTGGCAATACTGTAGTTATCGAAATTATGAACGTATTTCAGCAGACAGGTGTCCCTCAGGTTTTCCGGTAGTTTATGGATCACGTCTGCAACTTCCAGATAGGATATATCCTGCCAGAATTCTTCGTCTGAATATATCCCTTCCCCATTATTTTCGAGCCACTCTTCCAGAGAAGCCTCCTTCGATTTATTCATTTCCTTGTTTAATAGAATCGCTTTGCGTTTGACGATCGTTATCAGGTAGCTTTTTACCTTTTCCTCCGATACCGCTTTCACATTATCAAAGTGTGTCGCAACATCCAGAAAAGTCATCTGAACGCAGTCCTCTGCGAGATCATCTCTTCGCAGTTTTTCTCTGGCGATATAGAGAAGCAACTTCCAATAACGCTGGTATATTTCAGTATAGTAATCCCGATCATTATTATTTTCCAAAACCTGCAGATAAAAAGACAGCATAACTATTTACCTCTATCATTTCAGTGTTTTTCACTTTCATTTTTTGTTACAGTAATTCCTGTCTAAATGGTATTATTTCCGTTTTGTGCAATTGTTCCTCTTTTTTGTTTTTTTAATTTTATGCAAAATGCCGACATTTCTTCCGCGCCGCCGCGGAAAAAAATGTCGGTTGGATTAATTTAATTGCAGAATCCATATCTTCTTTTGTATAAATGGAAGAACTGCCATAATCGATATCAACTTTCGGCGTCGCTTGCTTACCGCAGCCAGCCAAACCTACAACCCAAATTATCGATAATAGAAAAAAACGTATTTTTTCATGGTATGATACCTCCTCTTAAAGTCTCCGCATTAATCATTTTTTGACCAGTTTAATGATTCTATCAATACACGCTTTTCCTTTGGGAATCATCTCCAACTGTCACTATCTATCCTGATTGTAGCCACCCATAATGTAGGGATTCAAGATATCAATTATTAAAAAATATGAATGGTAATTATTCCCTATGAAGACAAATGGAACACATTACTTGTGACATGTCCCATTTGTAGTGCTTAAATTAAAACGAATTAAAGATAGTCATCACACAAGAAAAACGTTTTGTGATGACTATCTTTTTTTTTATGAAATACTCTCGGTAATATTCAAGTAATTATAATCGCCAAATACGCTTCCAATATAGTGAAATTTCTTTTGTTGCCGTTTCCTCGTGAATCGGCTCTTTTTCTTTTTTCTCCAATGAACAGTACGTTTTTCGCCATTTTCCAAATTGCAGAAAATGCCAGATTTTTAGAGCTCGAAGTAGTCAAACCAGTCATTCTCTGCTTTCTTCATAACAAAAAACGGGGCAAATGGCCGTTTTTAAACATGGTAATGAGGGGACTTTTTTTCAGAAAGATAAAAATTTTTT
>CACWIL010000327.1 GCA_902760905.1 uncultured bacterium | reverse complement strand
CTGGTACTTTTTCTTCATAATACTGTTGAGTTTGATGAAACACCAATACTCATAAAGCAAAGCCAAATTTTTAACAGAAATATTAAACACATCGCCTGTAATAGAAAGACCACGCAAAAGCATAAGATAATACTTATACAGGTCTCGATACCCCGGCGCCATGGAAAATACAAGAGACATCCCGGAAGAAGCTTCATGTATTCCAACGTCTTTCATGAAAGACACATTGCTTCGCCGGTCAATGTTATGTATCATTCCGTCAATTTCAGCAATAAGCGCTTTGTCTTCATCCCGTCTGAGATGTAAATAGTTTTTCTTAAATTTTGTTAGTTTATTAGCTGTTGAAAGTAAGATAAACTTTGTTAGTCTGTTCTCTTTTGTATCATAAGTAATTTGCTTTTTTACAGCCAATGCTTTATAAATTGCCAATTGACTCCCCACGCGGCAAATCTGCTCCGGATGCTTTTCAATCCAATGAACGCCGCGGTTATCAATCCGTTTTATTTTATGGCCGGAAATAATTTCATGGGTTGTTGCCAAAATATGGTGAGGTTTTGCTAAAATCATGTCTGCTGCTTTTACAAAATCACCATAAATTTTCCGAATAACAGCAAAAAACTCAACAGGACTACCGGAAACACGTTCACCCTGCTGATATCCCAAATATGTTTTTTTAAGAAAATCAAATACTACGTTATATACTTCTTTTGTTACATCTTCAACGATTGCCTGATAATCTTCTCTGTAATCAATTTTAGTGGGAAAAACTTCAATTACCAGGCGTAGATAATTTGAATTGTCTACCTGAATCACAAGATCTGAAAAACCAATTTCATTTCCAAAATTAATGACGCCAGAAAGAATTTCATGAAAACGGCTTGCCCGTGTTATTTTGTTACGAATATTAATATTGTCATGCCAAAATGAAACTTTATGCCCGTCTATCGCTTCAATAATGATTTCATAACGTTGCTGTTCAAAAAACATCGGGGCAACAGTATAAATGCCAGAACATATATTACCATAAACAAAATTGCCAACGGCAGCCTGTCCTTTCAGGCTACATTCAAAAGAATCACTGCAATACACTTTAAGCGTTGAGTCACCACTCATGTACTCAGCGCCCGAAAAATTAGGATGTGCTGCCTGACCTTTTATGGTTATGCTTACCTTGTCCGTCTGAATATATACCAACTCATTAGAGCCAGTACGAAGTGAATCCATCTTCTTCAAATCTCCTTACCATGAAGGATATTTTCTTTGCACTGTTCTTATATTTGCACTCAGGATTCTTGGCTACTTTCAACATTTTTGAACTTATATCGTCTGCCTCAGTCTGATATCCTTCATAATCGCCGGCGCAGAATTTGAATAATTCGCAAAGCATATTCTTAACAGAAGCACTGCTACCCTGAATGCGAGGCAAAATCTTCTGCATAAGTTCATTGTCAAAAGCAACATTCTCTGCCAACAAACCAGTTTCTTTATTATTCAACATGTAAAACACTATTTCGTCTCTGATGCGATAACCTACATGAACATTTGCTTTCTGCAAAATTTCATTAATACTTTTCAGCTCTGCACAATAGCCCTGTACTGTTTCCACCTCATCTGCACATTGCTGCAAAAACAGGTATTTTGTTTTAAGAAAACTGTTAGGAAGATCCATTGCCGGAATACCATCTGCAACCACTTCTTGTGGCATTAAATCAACATATGAAAATTCTATTGTATTGGCACGATCCAAAACCTTTTTGCTGAAAGGAAATGTCGTCTCATCCATATTAACCGTTCCAACAATAAAAAGGTTTTCCGGAAGTTTAACAGTTCCATATTTACCTGCTGCGTTTTTGTCTGGGCCATAGTAATTTGAAGAAACAAGTGGTGCTGAAACAATATTTCCCTGCTCATTCACATCTCTGGTTTCCATTACAGACAAAAAGTCACTCAAATAATATTCAACCCGGGCCAAGTTCATTTCATCCAGACAAAGCACATAGGGATGATTCGTATCCAATTCCGCACGTTTCACAAAATCAATGATTGTTCCGGGAATAAAGCGTCCGTTCAAATCAACATGACCAAAAAGATCCGTTGAGTCAGACCAATCCGGGCGAACCGATACCATTTGATAACGGCCATTAGCATTATTTGCACCAATTGCTTCTGCGAACAGTCCTACCACTCTTGTCTTTCCCGTTCCACCAGTTCCGGCAAGAATTACAAACGGCTTTGATTTCAGGCTTAAA
>CACWIL010000326.1 GCA_902760905.1 uncultured bacterium | reverse complement strand
CGTGGTGTCAATCTGTTTGCTTCTTGAGCCTGATTTGTATATATTGATGCATTTACTTTTGTTACTGGTTTAGTGAGTAGATCTCCGAATTTAACGGTTGCAGAGTTTTGTAACACTTTGTCAAAAGATTGTACCTGGGTATTATTAATTTGAGAATTCTGTACTGTAGTTTTTTCTACAGGAGCCCATACGTCATTGTATTTATTTACATAGTTGTTCATTTGAACAGCTCTCTGCATTGCGTTTGATTGTCCTGAAGCTGCCAATAAACCTTGTAACATTGATGAAAACATAAAATAAATCCTTTCATTCTTATTGACGGAATAAAATGTTGTAACTTTAATATTCAGATAAAATATCCACTATATGATTTAATTATTAAGACGTTTTTGTCAACATGAATAATGTGGGCATGCTCCATATAGATTTTTTCCTTGTAATATGGTATGATAGAGACGAGTATGGGAGAGTGTTGTGGATAACGAAGTAATAACAATATATTCAGAAGATGTAGAGATTGCTCAAAATATATGCAGTTCAATAACAGACAGTAATATACGTGGCAGAGCTGTAGCAAATGTGCTATCTGTAAAATTGGCTGAAAGATTTTTTAATTCAATAAATATACAAACTGATACTAAATCAGGTTTGCATAATATTTCTAATGTTATTGAAAATCTTGATATTGCAGATATTTATCTAAACGGAGCATACATTGATGTAAGGGTCTATTTTTCAGATGACGAGTTATGTGTTCCAAAATTTCATTTTGACTTAGATGTAAATCCTGCTGCTTATATGTTCATACAATTGAAATCAGACTTGTCAGGTTATGTTATATCAGGATTTATGCGTCCGGAGCATATTAATAAGGATAATCTAAAAGATGATTACTATTACATAGATAAGCGAGATTTAATATCATATTACGATATAGAATCAAAACTTACAGATGTTCTTGATACTTTTGACGGTTCAAAAGAGATGTTGTACAGTTTTGTTGACGGTACTATAGAGGAAAATGATGCAGCAAAGCTGTTAAGAGTTCTTGTTTCATCGGCAAGAGCAAGGAATACTCTGATCAAAGCTTTTAAGGCAAAAACTTTGTTTAAATATGTTTCAACGGTACCTCAGGTTGTTGTAAATAATGATAAAAATCATGTTGAAATACAAGATTTCTTAGAATCTAAAGAGAATGAGCCAAATGATAATATGAGTATTCCGGAAGAAGAGGAAGTTCTTGATAGTGATTCATTATATAATGCATTGGAGTATTCTACTGAAGTAACACCAAATACTGTAATTGATGATGATTTGGCTTTTGGGGAATCAGCAGAAAAAGAAGATGCTTCAAATACTGATGAAGAACAGATTGATTCGTTGTTTACCGGAGAACAGGAAGGTGTACCTGTTGTTAACAAAAAAAGTTCGTCACCGATAATGTCAATTATATTGCTTCTTGTATTAGTTTCTGCCGGTTTATTTTTTGCTTACACGAAATTTGCGGCTCCGAATAATAATGATGTATTACCGGAAGATTCACTTCCTGCTGCAACATCAAAAAATATAGAGACTGTTCCGGCGAAAGCTAAAGAAGTAGCAATGCCAAATGAAACGGTTACAACTCCTTCTAATGAAAAACCAGTTACAGAGGAGGCTTCTCCTGTTGCAATTCCTGCTATTGAACAGCACCTTGATTCATCAGTTTTGGTTTCAAACTTGAAAGTAGATTGGGAAGTTCCTGCCGGATATGCATCAAATACAACTGCAAAGCGATATTTAATAAAATTAGGTAAAGTAATTCAGCTGAATCTGAAATCTGAGTTACTGCTGCTTACAAAACCGCCGATATCAAACAGAATTACAGTTGAACTTAAATATAATGCGGGCAAAGGCAAATTTGAAATTGTTGGTATAAATGACTCAAGTGGAGAAAAATCAGTAGATGAAGTTATCTTGAGTACAATTAAAACTGCATTGGAAATGAGCATTAGTTCAAATATTGAATCTTTTGGAAAGTTGCAGGGTAATCCTGTGTTAATAATTCATTTATAGAATACAGTAAAGAGAGTAACAGATGGAAAAAGATAACAAATATTATGAAATAATAAAAAATATTGTAAAAAACCACAGAAAATATTATGGTTACAAGACTGATTATTTCATCGTTGGCGGTGCTGATTACCGCATTGACCCTTGACGGGGTGACCGTTGAACCGTGGTGGTGGGCTGTGATTATTGCCATTGTGCTCGGGTTG
>CACWIL010000325.1 GCA_902760905.1 uncultured bacterium | reverse complement strand
TCTATCGCAGTTCTGAGACGGAAATTACCTGCAGGATCTGGACCGCCAAGTTTTGATGCTACAATAAGTTCTCTTGAATACTTCTGAAACTCTGCTGCACGTAGTGAATCAGTTTTCGCTTTTTTATGTTTAATCGTTGACCATTTTGAGTGTCCGCTCATAAATTATATCCCCTTTATTCTGTCTGCTACTAAATTCTACAGTAAATAAGTATAAAAGGCAAGAGCAAGAGTAATAACAGCCAAACATTAAATGAACGGAAAAATTAAGGTCTGATTAGAAATTTAATAGCATTCCCTGCGATATGCTGTTCCATTGCCCATTCAACTTTTTCAAGCGGAAGCTCTGCCGTAATAAGTTTTTCGACTTCGACTTCACCTGATGCAATATAGTCAAGAGCCTGTCTGAAATACTTTGGCGTATGATGGAATACGCTCATAAGCTTAATATCACCGTAATGCATCTTTGTAGTATCAAAAGTTACAGTTGAACCTGATTTACATCCGCCAAAAAAGTGAACAGTACCGCCGGGTCGAACACAGGAGAACACCCTTTCCCACATTTCCGGAAGTCCTACACATTCAACTGCTACGTCAAGTCCTTTGCCTTCTTCTGTAAAATCTTTAAAGATTTTTTCGGGATTAGGGTATTTCTTTAAATCAACAACTTCATCTGCGTGACTAAACTCTTCTGCTAACTTCAACTTTATCGGATTTCTGCCGGCAGCAATAACACGGGCTCCTTTTAATTTTGCAAGTCTTGCAAACATTAAGCCGATAGGTCCTATTCCTATTACACCAACAGTATCCCCCGGTTTAATTTCAGTTCTTTCTACTCCATGAACGACATTTGCGAGAGGTTCCGCAAATGCTGCTTTATGGAATGGCAGACTGTCGGGTAAAATTATTGTATTCTTTTTTACTATTCTTTCTGGAACAACAATATATTCTGCGTAAGCTCCGTTTAATAAATCAAGGTTTTCACAAAGGTTGTATTCACCTCTTTTGCAGTAAAAACATTCTCCACAGGGAGCCGAGTTTGCACATACAACTCTGTCACCGACTTTTACGTTCGTAACACCTTCTGAAATTTTTTCAACCGTTCCTGCAAATTCGTGTCCAAATCCTGACGGGACATTTTTTATTAATACAGGGTGACCTCTTCTGAATGTTTTAACATCAGTTCCACAAGTCAGGGCAGCACCTACTTTTACCAGAATCTCACCTTTTTCCAAAGGTTTAATCATTGTTTCTTCATATTTTATATTTTGAGGTCCGTAAAATAGTACTGCTTTCATGTTATTTCAAAATCCCGTCCTGCTTATTTCTGTTGTTTAATATTAACAGTATTGTAGATAAAATTATTATACCAACAGACATAATAATTGCAACAGAAACACCACAAATGTATCTTACACAATCAATGCGGATATATTCTACAAATATTCTTGCCACTGAATACAAAATCAGATATATAAGCGCAATATTTCCATCTCTTTTTGATTTTTTTGAACGTACAAAATAAAACAAAATACCAAAAATTACCAGATCCAAAATACTTTCATAAAGAAAGGCAGGATGATAATAACTAACATCCTGAAATGGTATTTGCCTGTACTGAGGCGCAATATACAACTTCCAAGGCAAATTTGTCGGCATACCATATGCTTCTGAGTTAAAAAAGTTACCCCATCTTCCGATAGATTGTCCCAATGCCAGACCTACAGATGACACATCACACAACTTTTTTATTGGAAGTTTATGCCTTATTGCAAATATAATTAAGCCTATTAGACCGCCTATTATAGCACCATGGATTGATATACCACCGTGTCTTATTGCAAATACTTCCGTTGGAAATCGCATAAAAAAGCCGATATCCATAAGACAGTAATATAGTCTTGCACCAATGATACCAAATATAATCAGGTAAGGCGCAAGGTCAATTATTGTTTCCTTTTTGAGTTCAAAATACTTTGTACCAACCCAGTCCGCAGTCAGTGTAGCAACTGCTATTGCTATTGCAAGTATTACACCGTAAAAGTATATGTGAATACCCAAAATAGTACATAATATTTGTGACGGAGAAGTGAACATTACTTAATAAACTACCTTCTTATTTTGTTTCGTTCTTTTCTATAAACTCTGCTGATTGTTTAATCATTTCTTCTACAGACTCTCTGTCCTGAGTTTCAGGTACATTTTCAAGATATGTTTTGAGGTTTTTAATTGCAGATTTCTTTAAATCAACAATACTTTCT
>CACWIL010000324.1 GCA_902760905.1 uncultured bacterium | reverse complement strand
TCTGGCCATGGAAGATAACACAATGCAGTTTTTCGCAATCGACAAGATTGGCAAAGATGGACATTCAAAGCAATTAAATTATACAGAAAAGAAAATCAGCTTAAAGCTTCCGATTCCAGTTACTGATATTTCAGATTATGATTTGAATGCACCGTTTTTAGACTAGCGAAAGGCAGGTAAAAAAATATGAAGATTGGAATTACTGGTTATGGAAGTATGGGTCGAATGTTCGTTGAAAAATTGTCAAAGAACACAGATGCAAAGCTTTACGTTTATAACAGGACTATTGAAAAATTAAACGGATTGGCTCCGGAAATCAATGTTTGTTCAAGCAATGCTGATATTGCCTCGAAGGTTGATATTCTTATTATGTGTGTGCCACCGTTTGATATTAAACAGGTGCTTACAGAAATAGCTGATTCAATACGCGATGAGACGCTGATTGTTTCATTGAACGGCAGTGTGTCTTTTGCTTCAATGCAGAAAATTGTAAATCATAAAATGGCAAAGCTGATTCCAAGCCTTACTGCAGAAATTGAAAAATCACAGACTCTGTTTTGTTTTAATGAAAAGGCCAGTGAGGACGATAAAAAAAATCTCATGTCGCTTTTTAAATGCATGGGCGATGTAATTCTTCTTCCGGAAAATGAAATGGGAATGGGCTCGGAGCTTGTTTCCTGTATGCCGGGATTTATCGCTTCAATTTTTGATGTAATCTGTTCTTCTGCCCGCGAGCATACTTCAATTTCTGAT
Organism: uncultured bacterium; assembly: GCA_902760905.1. Taxonomy (GTDB): domain Bacteria; phylum Cyanobacteriota; class Vampirovibrionia; order Gastranaerophilales; family Gastranaerophilaceae; genus CAG-196. The sequence goes on along the minus strand of CACWIL010000324.1, from coordinate 1,507 downwards.
GAACAGATAGTTTCAATGGTTCTCAACACAATGTGCGCAACCGGCGAATTGATGCTTTCTAAAAATATGAACTTCGAAGAGATAGTTTCTCGAGTTGCAACAAAAGGCGGTATTACCGAAGAAGGAGCAAAGGTTATTTATGAAAAGTTCCCGGAAATTGCCGGAGAACTCTTTGAAAAAACTCTCGAGAAACGCCGCCAGACCACATTGAAAGCAGAAGAATTATTCTAGTTTTTGACTAAGTGCAACATTATACGTTACAAAAATTCCTCAAAAAGCATATATCAGTTGGTAGATTTGACGCATATCATGTGCAATAATAAAGCTACCAGCTGGAAAGGAATGCTTATGAATTTAGGAAATAATATCTGCTTTTTGAGAAAAAAGAAAAAGCTCACACAGGAACAGTTTGCAGAGATGATGGAGGTGACCCGTCAGACGGTGTCGCGATGGGAAACTGATGAAGTTGTGCCGGAGCTGGACAGGCTGTCACAGATGTGCGGCATTTTTGCATGTACGCTAGACGATCTTGTTCGAAAAGATCTGACATCAAAAGAAGAAGTATACTCGCCAGTGAAAATCAAAAAACTGCCAGCCTTCAGAATGGCACGATATGTAATGATTTCACCATCCCCAGAACAGGATGTTATAAACTATATGATGGCTTGGGGAAAAACAAGCGGGCTTCTTGCGGCTTGCCCGGATGCTAAACTTCTTGGCTGGGATTTTCCGTTTGTTTCCCAGGAACAGCAGATGCGTTTTGGTCTCCACGGTTATGTTGCGGCTTATGTGCTTCCAGATGGTTTTGAAACAACCTGCCCCGGTGTGGAATATGCCACAAACAGTGAGGCAGAATATGCAGTAATCACTGTGACAGATCCACATGCACGTTCGTTTGAAAGAATCCCAGGCGGCTACCAGCGAATTATGGAATATCTTCAGGCTGGCAGCTTCAAAGAAAAATTCCCGGAAAACATCATCCCGTGTTTTGAATATGAATATGATAAAGACGGCGTTCATTACATGGATATTTTTATTTATACAGATAGTGTCGTAAGGGGAAAGTAATGAGTTTGCAATTTCTTAAAGCCGGCACTGCAGATGCTGTAACTCTTGTTGGTATTTCCAAGCATGCCTTTGAGAGTGATGTTGAAGTTGGTGCTTCGGAGTTGTGCGGACCTCCGGGATACAAGTCGCTTTCTTTTTATACAAAAATGGCGAGAATGAATTGTCTTTATAAGCTGATTGATGATAACGGACTTACTGTTGGCGGTGCTGTTCTTTTTATAAAAGGTAATGAAATGAATGTCGGCAGAATTTTTATTTCGCCTGAACATTTCCGCAAAGGCTACGGCATTTTTATGATGCAGCAGATTGAGACGATGTTTCCAGATGTGAAAGCTTTTTCTCTTGATACACCAATCTGGAATGTTCGTACAAATGCATTTTATCAGAAGCTCGGATATATGGAAGTTCGCCGTGACAGTGATTTTGTGTATTATGAAAA
>CACWIL010000323.1 GCA_902760905.1 uncultured bacterium | reverse complement strand
TCATGAAAACCCTATTTACACTCAAACGAGAGTCGGAAGAGACGGAAAAGAGTTTAAGTGCTACAAACTCCGTACAATGTGGGCAAATAATTATGTTCCAAAGAACTTGAAAAACGGTGGTTATGCTGAAAACCAAGACCAAGACGACAGAGTTATTCCGTGGTGCAAATTTGTAAGAAAAGCACGTTTCGATGAAATCCCACAAATGATAAATATTTTAAAAGGCGATATGTCCATTGTTGGTCCGAGAGCTGAATGGGACGAAGTTGTAAATATTTATAAAGAACAAATTCCTTATTACAAATGTCGTATGTGGGTAAAAACAGGCTGGACAGGTTGGGCTCAGATTAATCAAGGGCATTTATTCTCAGTTGATGATGAGGCAGGAAAACTTGCTTATGACTTGTACTATATCAAACACAGAAATGTTATTTGGGAAATCAGTATCTTAGTTAAAGCAGTATTTATGGCATTAGGAGGTCGTCATGACTAAGAAGACGGTTTTGGTAACAGGCGGAGCAGGATTTATTGGTAAACATACTGTTAAAGCATTATTAAATAATAATTTTAATGTAGTTGTAGCAGACAAAAAGGATGTAAAAGAAGGGGAAAAAGGTATAACTTGCAAATATTATTCTGTAGATGTTACAGCAGAAGATTTTGAAACTATATTCAAAGAAAACAAAGTTGATTATATAATCCATCTTGCAGCTCTTCCAAGTGTTGCTGATTCAATTAAAATGCCACTTGTTGATTGCAGAGATAATTATCAGGCAACGGTAAATGTTTGTACTATTGCTAAAAAGTATGGAGTAAAAAAAATAGTATTTTCTTCCACTGCAGCAGTATATGCAAACCCACAGTATTTACCGGTTGATGAAAAAATGTATATGGTGTTGGTCAGGATTGTTTCGGAGAAGCCGGAGTTGTTGCTAAGTTTTTTGACTTGATGTCTCAAGGCAAGCCTGTTCAAATACATGGAAATGGTAAACAGTACAGAGATTTTATTTACGTTGAAGATGTAGCAAGAGCCAATGTACTTGCTCTGACTACTGATATTCAAGATGAGATAATCAATGTTTCGACTAATTCAAGAACTTCGATCAATGACTTGTTTGAGGTTTTAAAAGAAGAACTTAACTACAAACTTAAACCAAAATATACAGCACCAAGAGAGGGTGATATAGAAAAGTCTATTTTGAATAATGGAAAACTTATTTCAATGCTCCATTTTACTCCTTCAATTGATGTTGAGTCAGGTATCAGAAAGATGGTTAAACATCGCAAAGAATCTAGAAAGACGTGTGCTTAATGGTAAATCAGAAGAAAATATTATACATATTAACAAAACCTGATTTGGGTGGTGTACAAAAATACCTTTTGGAATTAACAAAAGGGCTGCCTGAAACAATTACTCCATTTTATATTATGTCTTCAGAAGGTTATTTTTCTGAAGAACTATTAAAACTTGGAATAAGTGAAGAACAAATCTTTTTTGTTCCAATGACAAATAGCATTATTGATATAAAAACTCATATTAAATCTAACTTAGAAACACTGAAAATTATAAAAAAAATAAAACCAGATTTAATTCATTGCAATTCTACAACCGCAAGCATTGTCAGTGCAATAACCGGTACAATTAGCGGTACCAAAACAATATTTTCTGTCCATGGTTGGCCATTTACTGATGGAATTTCTAAAAACAAACAGTTATTTTATAAAATTTTAAATTATTTTTTATGCCTTATGTATGACAAAATAACTTGTGAAACTGATTATGATACTAAACAAGGGATTGCTGTTATTCCGTTTATAAAAAATAAAACAGTAACTGTTCACAATGGAATTTCTGACATGAAAGACGAATACAAAAAGCAAGATTATTCAAAAGATGACTTGAAAATTACCATGATTGCGAGATATTGTCCGCAAAAAGATCCATATACATTAATTCAAGCCGTTGGAGAATTAAACAACGAGGGTTATAACGTAAAACTTGATTTATATGGTTACGGTCAGGAAGAACAAAAAGTATTAGAAGAAATAAAAAAATATAACACGCAAAACATAAGAAATTGTGGATCAATATCTGATGATTTACCCATTTTCAAAAATTATGATATTTATTCTTTAATATCAAATTGGGAGGGACTTCCAATTAGCATTATAGAAGCCATGGCTGCTGGTATGCCAATTCTTATATCAGATATTTGTGGAAATAGTGAACTTATTAAGGATAACGGATTCTTAATTCCAAGAAAAGATGTAACAGAGTTAAAACAAAAAATTAAATTGTTTTATGACAATAGAGATTTATTAAAAGAAATGGGCGAAAAAAGCAGAGAACTCTACGAGAAAGAGTTTGAAGCAAATGTTATGGTAGAAAAGCTTCTTTCCCTTTATCAGGAGGTAATAAATGGCTGATAAAATGAAAAAGATATTAATAGTCGGAGAAGAGAGCTATCTTGCAACAGGATTAACTTTTGATAGTAATAAATATATAGTTGACAAAATTCGCCGTCCCTATATGCAGTCAGAAAGAAATAAAGAATATGATCTTATAATCAATTTTTGTATTCAACCTGAACATTTTACTAGGAAATTATCCGAATCTGAAATGATTGATGTTCAAATTGCAAAAAGCATTGTTAAATCCGAAACTAAATTTGTATTCTTGTCTTCCAGAAAAGTATATGGTTCTTGTAATGAACTTAAAGAATACAAAGAAACTGATGACTTAAAACCATATGACTTTTATTCTGAAAACAAAGCTGCAATTGAAAAAAAACTAACGGAATTGATACCGGACAATTTGATAATTCTTAGAACAGGAAATATTATTGGCGAGCCTGTTTCAAGGAAAAATTACAAAACTTTTGTCGGCTGGCTTGAAAAAGAATTGGAAGAAAATGGAAAAGTATCATGTACATTCCTTCCGGATACAAAAAAAGACTTCATAACCAGAGATTATTTTCAGGAAATTGTAGTTTCCGTAATAAAAAACAATGAAGCCGGAATATACAACGTTGGTTCCGGCTTTGCATTGCCGATAAAAGATATTTTAACAACGTTGCTTCCTAAAAATCTTATAGATTTTGACAGAGCAGTAAATAAAAGCGAGCAATTTATTCTGGATAACAGCAAAA
>CACWIL010000322.1 GCA_902760905.1 uncultured bacterium | reverse complement strand
TTTTACGCTTCCATTGTCAACCCCGACAAGAAACAGATTTTTAAAGCCAAGATATGATGCTATAAAGAGTCCCATGTTTGATACTAGCGGGTTGCAGTAGTTTAGACAGCATAAATTCTCTATGTTATTAAGTTTTTTACTGAGTACAAGAAGAGAAGGAATAACTTCATTTGCTTTTAATCCAATAAGCTTATGTTTAAACAGATTCAAAACGTCCGGATGCACTACATCTGGAGCGATACATAGAATTTGGTCAAATACAGAGCGATCTTTAATAGTTAGAAGCGAGTCACGCACGGATTCGGTCCGTTCAATTGCAACATATATATCTACTTTAATTCCGTATCGGATTAGTGCAGTTAATGCTGTTCCGCAAGCTATGATGCAGACTTTGCTGTTTATTTCTTTTATCAGTTCAAGTTCATCGTCAAGAGATGGGCCGCTTCCTATAATTAAAGTTGGAATATTTAACAAAATTTCCGGCAGTTGGTAATCTGTCAGAATTCGAACTCCTGCAATAAGATTTCTGTAGCTGTGACACATTCCTGTAAGTGTGTCATCAAAAAATCCATTTTTTATAGAAATAGATGGTAAGTCACGTTCAAGTCTGTGTCTTATTTCAGAAAGACGTGGTGACGCGTAGTGTTGGTAGAATGTTTTTACCGCTATATTCATTCCGTATTTTGAACAGTAATTGTCTAAATCCAACATTATTGATTCAGGATCGTCTGTAAAAATGAATTTAATCCCAAGATGTCTTTCCGATATGTATTCAAAGATATATGTGTAATCCAATACACAAAGTGACAGATAAAAAATATCTGAGTCAGGTTCTATGATGTATATATTTACAGGAGTAAATTTCTCATAGAGAAACGCCAGTTGATAACCAAGGCCGAGACCGAGCATTATCAGTAGCGGAGCAGATGTAATTTTGCCTCGTTTTTGACTTTGTGATTCCGTATTATTTTTAGCGCATAAATCCTTTACCTGTGAGTACAGTTTGTTCTTGTAGTAAAAGTGCAGTTGATAGAAAGGATTGTCTTCATCAGTTATTCCCTGAGTATTGACGGAAAATGATATATTATTTAACAGATTGTCCACTTGTTTTTTGCATTCGTCAAATGGATTATTTCCGTAAAGATAGCTACCATCTGGAAAAAGAATATTCGGCTGTCTGTTTTCATTACACGTTAGTTTATATTGTTTCTTCAACTCATAGTTTTGAAATTTATTGTAAAGTTGCGGGAAAAAAGTTTTGAGAGAATTCAGATTACGCTCAAGATTCTCCGGTATTAACTTCTCGAGATTTTTTTGTGCCTCTAACTGAGATTCAAGAATTGCCCTTTGTTCTTCAAGTACGCACAAGGCATCAGATAAACAATTATTTAATTTTTCATCTTTCATAATGAATAAAGTAGGCATATTTGCCTATGTTATTGTCAGTCTAACGGTTTTATGTTTGATTTCACATATTCATAGGAATATTCATAGGTCTTTGGAAGATATTCTTTGGCTTTTTTCAAAAAATCAATGATTAGCGGTATTAATTCTTCTGCATCTTTCAATGCTTTAGTTTCATCAGCCTGATAATAAAGAGCTGTTATGTAACCCCAGTACAAATCTGCCAAAGAACCTTTGACTGCATGTGTGGAAACAATTACCCCTTCTTTTATGCAATCATTTAAAAAATCCATGTGTGATTCAAATTTTAGAATTATTTCTTGTCGTGAATAAGCTGGCTTTTTCAAATCGTCTATTAGTGTGTCAATGATTTCAAAACTTCTATTTAAGCGGAGTATGTCAATAAAGTCCTGCTCAGAAATATTGATGGGTTCAGCCATTTCATTCTCGATAAAGTTTCTGAATTGTATGTGATCAGGTTCTTTAAGTCGCGCAAAATCAATTTCCGATAGATGTTTCGGAATACAGCCTTCGATTTTTGCTCCATTACTGGCGTTATAGTATGTTATTTGTTTTTTGTTTGCGTGAATAACCTTTTCCATGCAGTGAAGGCTGGTTGTGAATAAATCGTTGGTTCTAACTGTATCGGTGAAATTACCCGGATAAACATTAGGATTTTTGTTCAGAGTCATATCAGTATATTCTTTTTTTAGTTTTTTATTTTCATAATACATGCTGTATTTTGAATGAGCCTCTTCATATGCTGAACCGCAGTCTACTCCTACCAGATAAATTTGTTTGAATTGAAGGCAGGAAGCAATTACAAGCCCCATATTGGAAACCAGTGGATTTATCAGGTCTAAAGGAT
>CACWIL010000321.1 GCA_902760905.1 uncultured bacterium | reverse complement strand
TATTTGTCCCATAAAAACGTAAGGCCACGGCTGTGGTCATTATGCCCGTGGGAAAGAACAATATACGTCAACGCGTTCATATCAACCTGCATCTGTTCCGCATTGCGAAGAAGCGCGTCGGAGTACCCGGTGTCAAACAGAATTTTCTCTGCCCCGTCCTCAATATATACACTGAAAGCGGGCTCACCAAGATAATACCGATCAATATAGGTGTTGTTATCCATAAGAACTGTAAGTTTCATAGGATCGTTACCTCCGGGATTGCAAACAAAGCTTCATCTCCGGACTTCCACTCGGAACTGTACTCCCAGCTGATCACCATCTTAGACAAATCATTGTCCGCCTCGCCCTTGCCAAACTCGAACCACTTGTGGTTGATGATCCGGGTCCAAGGCGTTTCCCGGTCCGTATAGTTCACCGCCGCATTGCCAAAATAATTGGGCATAGCCAGCAGTTCCGTTTTAAAACGCACGGAACGATATTCCAGATACCCCAACGCATAATTGAAATACGCATCAATGGATCCGGTATGAATCACCTTCACATTTTATCCAAATTCACATTTATAACCAATATACTTTTATTAAGTATAAGAAAACTTAACTGTACATATTACTAGACAAGTCTTCTTGGCAGCTATAGTCTCTATTTTATCTCAACACCACTAAACTCACTCATATTCTGCAAATTCTCCGCTTATGTACATCTTCTCCAAATTATGCCCTTCTCTAAGCTCCCGTTGCGTTGCCCTGTTGAGAGGAGTTAACCTGCCATCTCTGGATAAAATAAACAGGCAATCGGGTCGCATTAAACTATTTGTCATTAAGTTAGTATTGTGCGTGGTCATTACAACCTGTACACCTCTGTAATTATTGATAATATACCTGACTAGCATTTCAGCCAATTCATGATGATAAAAAGCATCAAATTCATCTATCATTAGAACAGTTAAATGAATCTCATCTACAAATATTCTTCTGTACAAATTCGTTAATGCTAATGTTCCGCTAGAAGCAGTAGAGTAAAAGGGAACTAATTTGCCATAATCAAAATATAACTCATTGCTACCATCAGGCAATTCTTTTATTTTTAATTTACACTCCACACCCATCTGATTTAAAAAGTTTTCAAAATTAGTTAATCGTTCCTTATCTTTGAGCAATTCATAAAATGAATCTATATCCTTTTTACTACTATTTTGTCTGACATCATGTGCTAAAACAATAGAAATACCAACAATATCGTACAAAAGAGATCCAAGAACACCTCGCGCCTCCATAACTGTATTACTAAAAGCCCACCGTAAAAAAGGTATTGTATAACCAACTGCTAAATCAAACAACCCTCTTTTTTTTAGAGGTTCAGTATAAGAATCTGTATTTAATCCATTTCCCTGAATTAAGTCAAGTCTTGGAAATTTGAATTCATTGTTTAAAAAATCACAGGAATACACCAACGTCTCATTTATTTTCAATTCTTCATAAGACAGTCTACCGAGTTGTTGACGTGAGTAGATATAAGTCAGCTCTTCCTTGTTTATAATAAAGGTATAAGTAAAATTAGCAGTATCCTGATTTGATTCAGCATTTAAAATTGGTGTTTCATCAACTTTTCCAATATCCCAAATTAATTGTTTTACATCAGATATCGCATTGACAAAGTTTGTTTTTCCTGTTGCATTTCTGCCATAAATCAGTAATTTCGCAATCAAGTCATCGTAAAGACAGCCTGTACTAAAATGATACGAGCCAACTTTGGAAAAATCCAGCTCTATTTCATCTTTAAAATTTTTATAGTTTTTAACAGCGAACCTTTTTAGCATCTTCGTCTCCTATCTGCTATAACTTGACCAACCATTATTTTAAAATGTACACAAAGAACACTTACCTCTCTTAACGAATAGTTGTCAAATCAACAGCCTGCTACTTTTATATTGTAGCATAAGAATATATGAATTTCAAGCTATTCCGTAAAAAAATTACGGAATAGAAAGAGAAAGAGGTAAAAAGCGAACACTCGCTTTTTACCTCTTAAACCATAGGATTATTGATTGCCAAAACACAAACTAGGAGAACTTTGCAAAAAAGCAATATTCTTCTCCATCACTTCAATAAAAATCTGTTTAACATTGTCAAAAGCTTTCATTTTATCTGCAAACATAATTACTAACACCAAATTGATTAATTCTTTTTGCAATTCCCGTGCATACCAGAATTCTATGCCACTTTCTTCATCTACATGAGCTATATTATCAAAACGGCTCTTTAATGCAAAGATTAA
>CACWIL010000320.1 GCA_902760905.1 uncultured bacterium | reverse complement strand
TTTTGTGCAAGATTTATTTTCTGTAACATCTTGAAAATTGTTTCTGAATGGTGTATGCTTTTATCCATAAGGCAACGACTCCTTTGAGTTTCTTTGGTTGGGTAGTAACTCCATTTTAACTCTTTTTGATGTCGTTGTCTTTATTTATTTTTGTGCATTTTTCAGATTTGCTCATTTATAGTCTATTATATTCTTTTCAACAAATTTTTTCAAGATTTTAAACAGGCTCTTAGAGTTTATCCGTAAATTATTTTCTGTGAACTGTAATAATTTTTCTCCAAACAATAATGGAACAGGCAAATTGAATAAGAGCCAAATAATTTTTGGGGTTAGTCGGAAAAGTAGGACTTATTGATTAAAAAGCCAGTATTCCAATAGTTTGAGAAGAGTGGTAAGTAACATTTACCCTGATAGTGGATAAAGTACAACGTAATTCATCAACAAATTCATTCATAGAAGGTTTGGTACATGACACTATTACGGAAAAGAGTGCCAAATAACGGTTCAGGTATTTGGAAGCCACACCTCGGAATTGTCCCAGCATCCTCTTGATTCTGCTGTGTAAATTGTTGACTGTATTCAAGTGATAAACCTTGTCATAACTTTCGTGACCAATCAACTCGATTTTTTTGCATTCCAAAGTATCGGCGAGTTGATTGTATGAGGCTGCACCGTCACACAGCAGAACAGATTTACGGGAAACGTGTGCAGAGAGCGCCTTGATAATATCCTCTGAGGAAGGCTTGGCTCTGTTGACACATTTGGCAAATACATTTTTATTTCTGTCAGTGACCACACAAATGCAGTATTGTTCATTGGACAATCCTCGTTTTGACGCACTTTCCCCATGTTTCCTTGGTTTACGATTTTTACATTTAACACCTTTCTGAGATTCTGTAACATATGTTTCATCAGTTTCGACAAGTTCGTCAGGCGGTTTTGCTGTTTCTATCATTGTTTCCAGATACGCAAGCAGTTTATGTCTCATATTGAAAGCAGTCTCATGGCATACGCCGATTTTGCCTGCTGTTTCGTCAAGGGATTTCATTGCCAATGTATCTTCAATCACGGTTATCCACGCATCCACCGGTTGATGCGAGTGGGCTGTGATTTGGTTGATATCGTATGTGAATTTTTTTCCGCAAGCCTTGCACATATAGCGTTGTTTGCCATGCTGAAATCCTTTTTTGATAAGATGCTCTCCGGTTTTACCGCAGCATGGACAGCATTCCGGACGTGTATTTTTAAGTTGCTCATTCAGTTTCAGATATTTGACAACTTGAATGGCAATTTGATCAAACTGATACGGATTCAGTTCCAAAATATATGTTTGTAATTCTTTGAGTGTCATAGAATTCATCCTTTCGATAACTTATATTATCATTATACCACACTTTTCGATTTTGGAATACCTAAAAGCTCATTTTTTCCGACTAACACCTATATAAAATAATGATTGACAAACACGTTTTTTCCCTATATAATGAACTCAGTTAATATTTACTTCATTTGATTTTATATCAAGTGTGTCCAACCCGGCTTTGGACGGTCTTACATTCAGCACCATATCAGCCGCTTTCGGCTGAGGTGACTACGGCACAGCAGTTTCATCTGCTGATGCAACAGTGTCTGTCATTCTGTAATGGCAGTCTTACGGCAGAGGATGGCTCTGCGATTGAGAATTGAAATTTTTATACGGGATAACTATATCCAAACGGCTGTTAAGGCATACAAAGATGCTTTGACAGCCGTTTTTTTATTGTTTTAATTTCGGAAAACAGAGTCTTGTACTCGTTTTTAATAAAATATTTTTAAGAAAGAGGTTTTACAAATGTTACAGTTAACCGCAATCGGTCGTCTGACCAGAGATCCGGAGTTCAAGTCCAACAGACAGGGCTCGCAGTTTCTCGTATTCGATCTGGCAGTGAACAAAGGCTATGGCAATAATCAGACCACGGTGTTTGTAAGCTGCTGTGCAAGCGAGGGTGTTAAAAATGCACTTTCCAAAGCAAAAAAGGGTTCCCACGTTGTTGTCACAGGAGAATTGTCAACTGAAATCTATCAGAAAAATGACGGCTCCACAGGTGAAAACATCAAATGCTTTGTTACTTCGTTCAGCTTCATCAGTTCAGGAAGCGGACAAAGAAACAATCAGCAGAATGGCAATCAGAACGGCAATTATGCTCCTCAGCAGAATAGCAATCAGTATGTACAGCAGCCGTCTATTAATAATGGTCAGCAGTATCAACAGCAGCCGCCCATGAATAACGGTCAGCAGTACGC
>CACWIL010000319.1 GCA_902760905.1 uncultured bacterium | reverse complement strand
AAATATTTGATGCAATTGAATCTAAGTTATTACGTGACCCAATTAAGCCAGAACGTAAAAGAGATAAAATATTTGCACAGTTCAATATATTCAAGACTTCTGAAATACTTAACACCATTAACCCTACACTCAAGAAAACACCTCTTAGATATTTTGCAGAGTTTTTGTATGAACATATCTACAAAACAATTAAGCTGACCACAACAAGCGAGGACTATCTCGGACGGTTTTATAGTGAATTTATGAGTTATGGCGGAGGTGACGGTCAAGAATTAGGAATAATTCTTACACCTAAGCATATAACAGACCTATTTTGTGATTTGGCACAATTAAAGAAAGACGACGTAGTTCTTGACCCTTGTTGCGGAACGGCGGGATTCCTTGTTGCAGCAATGCACCATATGTTAAAACTTACTGACGACGAAGCGGAAAGACGTCATATCAGACAGAAACAACTTCACGGCATAGAAATAGAAGACTATATGTTTACTATTGCCGTAACTAATATGATTCTGAGAGGCGATGGAAAGTCGAATATTGAAAGTGCAGACTTTTTAGCTTTTAATTCAGGCGAATTACAACTTAAAGGTGCAACTGTAGGTATGATAAATCCGCCTTATAGTTTAGCAAAGAAAAAGAAAAATTCTGCTCTTTATGAAATATGCTTTATTGAACATATGCTTGATTCCTTAACACCTAATGCACGTGCAATAGCTATTGTTCCTCAATCTTCTGTAACAGGTAAAACAAAGGAAGAACAAGCTGTGAAAGAAAATATTTTAAAACACCATACCTTAGAAGGTGTTATAACATTGAACACAGATACTTTCTATGGAGTTGGCGTTAATCCTTGTGTTGTTGTATTTACAGCACATGAACCGCATCCAAAAAATAAGGAATGTAAGTTCATTGATTTTAAAGAAGACGGATATAAAGTTGCTGCTCATGTTGGATTGGTTGAAACAGAAAGTGCAAAAGATAAAAGACAACATTTATTAGACGTATGGCTTGACCGCATAGAAGCTCCAACAAAATTCTGTGTAAAATCTACCGTAGAAGCAACTGATGAATGGTTACATGCGTATTATTACTTTAATGATGAAATTCCTACCGAAGAGGATTTTGATAAAACCATTGCAGATTATTTAACCTTTGAATTTTCTATGATTGCACAAGGCAGAGGTTACTTGTTTAATGAGGAAAACAATGAATCTAAAAGATAGAACGTGGAAAGAATTTAATATTGTTGATATATTAGGTCCCGCTAATAATTCAAAAGCATATCATACTGATAATTTAATATCAGATAAACGTGGAATCCCATATATAACAAGAACTAATTCAAATAACGGTTTATCTAATACAGTAAAATACAATTCCAGTTTAAAAATAAATCCATCAAATTCAATTACTTTGGGTGCAGAAAATGCAACTTTTTTTGTACAACCATATAATTACATTACTGGAAATAAGATGTATTATTATAAAAATGGGAAATTAGGGTTAAATGTTTTAAAATTTATAGCAATTTGTTTAAATAAATCGTGTTTAGGTTATGGTTATGGTTTAGGTTTAACTGGCACACGTGCAAATAAACGGAAATTTATGTTGCCAGTGAATTCAAAAGGTGAACCTGATTACAAGTTTATGGAAGATTACATAAAAGAACATGAAGCTAAACTAAAAAATCAGTACATGGATTACATTAAGAGTAATGTCAACTATTTCAAAGAAATTAAGTTGAATAAGGAATGGAAAGAATTTTTTATTTCTGAAATTTTTGAAAAGATACAAAGAGGTAAACGCCTAATAAAAGAACACCAAGAGGTCGGAAACATTCCGTATGTATCTTCTACTGCATTAAACAATGGGATTGATAATTTTATAGGTAATGAAACTGGTGTTAGAAAATATGGAAACTGTTTAAGCCTTGCAAATTCTGGAAGTGTCGGAGCTTGTTTTTATGAGCCTTTTGAATATATTGCCAGTGACCACGTAACACATTTAAAAGGTGACTATTCAAAATATTCATATCTATTTATGTCCTGTATGCTAAATAGACTATCTGAAAAGTACAACTTTAACAGAGAAATCAATGATACAAGGATTAAAAGAGAGAAAGTATTTCTTCCTGTAGATTCAAAAGGTGAACCTGATTACAAGTTCATGGAAGATTACATGAAATACCTTGAACAGAAAAAACTTCTTGAATACATTGATTATATAAAATAATTATGTTCTTTTGTAAAAATATTTCTGCTTTTTCGCTTTTCTAATTTCTTTCA
>CACWIL010000318.1 GCA_902760905.1 uncultured bacterium | reverse complement strand
TTCACTACTTTGCATTTCTCAATTCACTACTTTGCATTTCTCAATTCACTACTTTGCATTTCTCAATTCACTACTTTGCATTTCTCAATTCACTACTTTATATTTTTGAGTAGGAAATAAATTGTAGTGAATTGAAGGTTTTTAACAGTTATTCACTACGGTTCATTGACAAAGTAGTGATAATGTGATATATTATTACTGAGGTGATTTTATGTCCGAGATTTACGAAACAGCAATAGTTGAAAAAAGAAATGTACTCAACGAGCTTAGAAGCAATAATATGACCGTACAGGAGCTTCGTTTTTTCAGTATATACTTATCCAAAATAAATCCCTGGGATCTGTCTACAAGAGCAGTAAGATTTCCTATAGAAGATTTTCAGCGCATAATGAATTTCGGAAAACTCAATATAGGCCAGTTGCGTGCAAGCACAGACAGTCTGCTGACAAAGCTCGTTCATGTTCCTACAGAACGAGGTGGATATACAGCTTTTCAGCTTTTTAAGGAATGTAGGATAGATCAGGATGACAGTGGCAAGTGGTATATGGAGATAGACGCCCATGATAAGGCATTACCGCTTATGTTTGATTTTAAAAGCCATTATTTCAAGTATGAACTCTGGAATGCTTTACGTCTTAAATCTGCAAATCAGGTACGTATGTACGAAATACTTAAGCAGTATGAGGGTATAGGTAAGCGAGAGTTGGAAGTCAAAGAACTTCGGGAACTGCTTGGTGTAGATAAAAATGAGTATGATCGCTGGGATAATTTTAAGAGAAAAGTACTTGACAGCTGCCAGCAGGCTCTGAAAGAGACAACGGATATATGCTTCACTTATGAGCGCGGCAAAACAGGGGCGGGCGGAAAATGGCTGACGATTATTTTTTACATAAGCAGAAATAATGATTATATAGATCAGCTCACTCTCGATGAGTTTATAGATATGCAGCCAAAGTCCGAGATAGTTGATGTTTTGCCTGATCACGAAACAGAAAATGTCATTGAAACAAAAGAGAATGATTACGGTTCTGAGCTTGCAAACTTTCTGGGCAGAGATGCGCTTAATGATGAGTTTAATACCAATCAGGTCAGAGTGCTGCAGGATCTTACAATGAAAGCAGTTCCCAGCCATGATCATATCGAAATGTGCAATTATCTTGTAAGTCAGGTCAATAAGATGAATGTTTACTCTCCTAAAAAAGAGAAGAGATTTTCCTATCTTTGTCGTATGATAGAAACTGATATCGAGGAATAAATTAAAAGCTCACTGTGCTTTATACACAGTGAGCTTTTCTGATATTTAACTTTGTAAAGCGATTTCTTTACGTGATTTTATGAAGTCTAGTTCTTATTGCATGATTATTATATAGCAGTTGATTTTATCTGTCAAGCAAGGATATTATGCTTTCTTTTTATTGTAAAATATTTTTATTGCATGCTTTCTGGATACATGTTTTTTCATTCCCTTTCAAAAAATAGTCAAGGGTTTAAGGGAGATTCCCTTACGCTGCAGAGCTGTCACACTGAAAAAATATTTTCAATTTTTCTCTCAGTGTGATCCTGTTATGTCGAAGCTCTGAGTGAGCTTTGCCGAAACAGGTATTGCGTGACAGTATCCGTTCTGACGAACGGATATATTTTTTATTTTCGAGAGTGCAAGTTTAACTGATTTGTGAGCAAGTCTGTTTGGTATAGAATTTGAAAAGTGATGTACTAAACAGATATTGGGTACAACTATCTTTATTGTACTTGTGTAAATTTTAATTGTAAACAAAATATGTCTAAATTGTAAACGACACTTCTGCGACTGTTTTTATACTTGCTTCAAAAAATTGAAAATTTTTGAAATTGCACTCAGTGCAAATCCAAAATTTTTATGCTACAAAACTAAAAATTTTCTTATAAAGATTGTTATTACGTTGTTTGACAAAATCGGACATTTTTCTCGTTCACTCCTAAAATTAGATTGTTCACTCCTTTATTGTTGTTGTGGCAGCTATGAAATGCTATATTATATATGGTTTTAAAAACCTGTACATTTCTTAACTGAGGAAATGCAGTTAAGACCACATAAAACAATCTAAATATAAAGGAGAAAAAAATTATGAGATCAATGTCAATCAATGAGCTTCAGGAAGTAAACGGCGGAGCTACATATCGTTGCCCATTCTGTGGTTACACTAATTCAAGTTTCTGGAAGGTAGCAGCTCACATCTTAGCTGAGGTTGGAAGTTGGCTGTACGTTCCACCAATATTGTTATAATCATAAATTTATGATTATGCTTTTAATTCCGG
>CACWIL010000317.1 GCA_902760905.1 uncultured bacterium | reverse complement strand
TTTTAGCTTTAAATAAAATGTTTGCATATTTCATGTTATTATCCTTTTTGTGTCAAATAATCTTTTATGGTCTGAATGTATGCTGGTACGGATTAGTTCGTTTAAAGCCATGTTTAATTATCTTTATTAAACCCATAAACCTTGATCCAAACGGTATTTTATATCCTTTTTTCTTTGCCATACCAAGTGTTGAATCGATATACAGACCGTGTGTTTCCTTATAAAAGACGTATCCCCAATAATAAAGAGGATTCTTGCGGTATTTGTCTACATCAAATACATTCCTGAAATCGTCCAATCTGCCAGCAAGATCCAAGTCAATCATAGTAATTGTACATTTAGAACAAACAGAACAATTCTTTGTTTTTCCATTGTCGTCAACCGTGAAACCACATGCCAGTAAATGATTCCTTACTGTTTCATCATCGCTTATATATTCAGTTTTTTCCGCTCTGGTGGCTACCATGCTGTAACAGTACATACTTAACGTTTCTGTTGAACACATATGGTTAAGAAGCGGATCTGCCATACTGATTCCTTCTTCTTCCAATTTAAATTCATCATATGTATGTGATGAACTGTGGTAATAAACCTTAACGAGCTTACCCAAAACCAGAGAAACAGAGCTTACGGCAAAAGTTGATATAGCGTCATGCCTTGATTCATAGATTGTTCCGCATACGTTAGACTCTACATATACAAATTCTAAACCAAGTTCTTTACAAATTTGTTTTGCGTTACTATACTCTACGCTGTTTACATCGTCTCTGTCAGCCATGCCTATAAACAGACCATGTGTTACTTTATATGGAGCAGGAAATTCTCTTTTGCTTTTAATTAATGTGTAAAATGAATCTACACCACCTGATACACCGGTAAGTACAGCATCTCCTTTATACTCACTTTTAACAGTTTCGCAAGATAATTGAAAACTATTATACCAATCACAATATTTTTCCATTGCAGGTACCAGTTCTGACATAATTTGGAACTGTAGTTTTTCAGAAATAGGAGCCTTCAGTATCAACTCCAACGGTTCTTCCTTTTTTGAACGGTACATGATATAAGGCAACATAGCAACAAATGCAGCATCCAACCTGTCATCCGTTAAAACATGTCCCCATTTCTCTTCAACTTCATAATAAAGTTTGTCATTTATAAAATCTCCTGAAATATCACAACTCCATCGAGTTTTTCCATTTTTTGTTTCAATAATTGGCTTATCAATAATAATTTTCTTCATGATTTATTTTTCCTTTCTTTTCCAATAATTTTATTATTGCTTATAAAAGTAAACTCTTTATTCTTTCTACTATCTCTTCCAAATCTTCATCCGTTAAATCAGGATATAATGGAAGTGAAATTGTATGATTGTAATAATCTTCAGCATTTGGATAATCACCCCATTTGTATCCTTGCTCTTTATAATACGGCTGAGTATGAACAGGAATGTAATGTACCTGCAAATTTAATCCTATTTTGCGAGCATCAAAATAAAATTTCTTTCTGTCTTCAACTAAAATCGGATAAAGATGGAAACAAGCATTAGAAAAATCTTTTTCAATTAAATGCGGCAAACCAAGATTTTTGTTATAAAAATCTACAATTTCTCGTCTGCGCTTTTTAAACTCATCTAGACGTTTTAGTTGTGAAATACCAAGTGCAGCCTGAACATCGGTCATTCTGTAATTGTAACCCAACTCACGCATTTCATAACGCCAGTCATTTACCATGTCACCATCTTTGTGCATACCATGTGCCCTGAATGCGCAAAGTTTTTTGTATAATTCTTCATCATTTGTTGTTACTGCTCCGCCTTCGCAAGTCGTGATAGTTTTAACGGGATGGAATGAAAAAACGGTCATATCAGAATACTTACATGAACCGACTTTTGTATCTTTATAATCTGAACCTATAGCATGCGCAGCATCTTCAATTATGTAAACTTTTCTATCTTTTGGTAATACTTTATTTACTACTTCCATATCACAAGATTGTCCTGCAAAATGAACAGGAATAACTGCCTTTGTTTTAGAGGTTATATGTTTTTCAATTTCATCAGGGTTTATATTCGCAGTATCAGATTCAATATCTGCAAATTTTACATCAGCACCGCAAAATCTTGCACAATTTGCACTAGCTAAAAATGTCATTGGAGAAGTTATAACTTCATCATCAACTCCGACACCTGCTGCCATCATAGCTATATGAAGCCCGGAAGTTGCAGAATTGACTGCAACAGCATATTTCGCTCCCGTATAATCGCAAATTGCCTGTTCAAAAGTTTTAACATTAGG
>CACWIL010000316.1 GCA_902760905.1 uncultured bacterium | reverse complement strand
CGTTAAGTTCTTCCCAGAGAACTAAGGCATAATCATAATAAGGTATTTCTTCGTTATCGTAAGTCAGAGTATCCTTTATAATAGCCTTTTTAATCTCTTTTTGATATTGAGGAGCAAGTTCTTTCAACTTGTATGGACTATTCTTACAAGCAGTTAATCTCATATAATTCGGCTGATGCCTTAGGGAAAGTTTAAATTGAAGGATTACATAAATTCCTGATATTTCGTGCTGAAACATTTTATCATATTTCCAAGCCCAAAAATGAGCAGCAGTTTTTAAACCGACATTAAAATGCCACTCGGCATTTTCTTCGCACCTAGTAACAAAGTAGATGAAGTTATTACTTTTGGTTATTACTTTAAACTTTTTCTCAGCCATATTATTGCCTCTTGTTAAGTTTTATTCTTTACACTATTAGTATAACTTTCATCTATGTCAAATTAGGTCGTAAATGTTTTACTTTAAAAAAATGAACATTATAATTTTATTATTCGTTTAAAAATCAGAAAGGATATTGTATGAAAAGAAAACTACTTATTTCTCTGCTCTCTGTATTAGTTTTATCAACTGCTGTTGTTATTGCTGATGAAACTACAACTAATACCAGACCTGAACCGTCACAATTTGAGAATGGAATACCACCAGAATTTAAAAACGGAACTCCTCCTGATTTTGTAAAAGGGCAGCCGCCTCAATGGGGGAATGGCCAAAAAGGTCAATTTGATGGCAAAAGACCGAGCAAAAAACCTGATAATAAACCAGGTGGAGATAGAAAACCTCCTGAATGGGATAATTCATCAGACAACGGACAAGGTTTTCAAGGGAAACAACCACCTCAATTCGATAAAAACGGCAGACCGCCAAAACCGCCAAAAGAAGAAAATACAGATACTACAACTGAATAACATATTAAAAGCTGAGAGTTTTTAAATTCAAACTTTCGGCTTTTTATTATAACTTTATCTCCAATTCTTCGCCTTGCTTATTGAGATAGGTTTCCCTGCCATCTTTTGTCCATACGTGAATAAAGCCATCGCTATAACTTGAATGAGTGTGATATTTTCCAAAAGGTACTATGATTTTTCCCATACGGTTAAGTATTGCAGTTTCATGTTTTTCATTAACAGCAACTATCATTCCCTCATGACAACTATTTAACTTATAATGTTCAAAAGGAATAACTTCGAGCCCCATTGTTTCTATCATTCCAGCTTTACCGCTTTTATAAACTGCACAAAGCCCTTCAGTAAAATCTTCAAAAGTACATTTTTCATATATTAGCGGAATAACAATATCACCATTTAAGTCTACAAATCCAGTTGAAGCATCTTGTTGGACTAAAAACCTGTTATCCGACAAATAACCAATAAAGGTATAGTCAAAGTCTGTTATAAACCCTTTCTTTTTTGTTGAATAGATTGCTTTATATTCTTCTTTCAAAAGAATTATAAACTCTCCTGCATTATCACTATTTTCAGATATAAGTTGTGCATCTTCGTAAATAAAATCTTCTACGACATTTCCATATCTGTCTATAAGTCCAAATTTACCGTCTTTTTGTGCAGGATAAACCTTACATTCTCTGGTACACCAACAGTCTATTTCATCGTAGAGAAAGTCAAGTACAACTTCGTTATTCTTATTGATAAAACCATATTTGCCGTTTTTTTGAGCGTTTATAAGGTTGTTTTTACAAACACAAATTCCTTCGTTTTCAAAAGGGATAATAGTATTATTATGAGCATCAACCATACCCCACTTGCCATTTAAACATTCGGGTGCAACTCCTTCGGAGAAGTATCCGCCATCATCATACATACAGGGAACAACTTCTTTACCAGTTATATCAATATGTCCATGTTTACCATTTCTTGTTGCTTCAAAGAACCCTTCTTCGCTTCCGCCACAAATTGTGTTATAAACAAAATCGGTTAAAAACTCACCTTTATTATTCATCAAAGCATAGAGTCCGTTTGCACCCATAACGAAAGCTACATCTTCATCTTCAAATTCATTGACTATCATATCTCTATCTGGTAACTCAAAGAGCTTGTTGCCATTAGTATCTATACAGATCCTGGGACCGTAATCAGCTTTACCGTTGATTACACCATCAAAATGTATAAAAGCCTTACCATTTTTAAAATCGTTCAAATCGTATCCGTGCATTATTATTCTACCCTTTCTTTTATTTTCATATCAATAACTTTTCCTTTTTGGTTAATAAAGCCCCATTGGTCGATATATCGAACTGGAATAAGGTCAAGATTATCTTTGTCGGGGCTTATGCTAGTGAA
>CACWIL010000315.1 GCA_902760905.1 uncultured bacterium | reverse complement strand
AATTGTAATAATTATGTTATCTAATCGATATTTAATCCTTCAATCAACTTCCAGATTCCTTTACTTTCTGGTAGGTCGATATATGTTAATTCTTCCTTAGTTGTTGGGTGAATTAAGCTTAGTTTGTACGCCCATAAGCATAATTGTGCATTTCCACCCTTGCCATGGTATTTTGTATCACCATATAGAGCATGCATTCTACTTGAAAATTGTACTCTAATTTGATGATGTCTGCCAGTGTGAAGATCTATTTTTACCAGTGAAACATCTTCTTTTTCATCATATTTCAATACTTCGTAGTCTAGAATTGCTTCTTTTGCATTCTTTTTATACGTAACATCATTTACATCAACTTTACCGTCAGAATCATTGAACTCAGCAAAAATCGATATGTTATTATATTCGTTATTATATTCCGCAGAATTACTGTGGAATCCGCTATTTTCCGGCATTGGTGATGATGAACTTAAACCTTGTATACCCATAAACAAACTCCTTATATTTATGTTAGTATATATCGGCATATTTAAAAGAAACTTTAGGATAAAACCAAAAATCTTTACAATTCTTAAAAATCTTTATAATTCTCTTCTGCCTTCAATGGCTCTTGCCAGAGTAACTTCATCTGCATATTCTAAATCAGCACCGACAGGAAGTCCGAATGCGATACGTGATATTTTTATTCCAAAAGGTTTAATAAGTTTTGTCAAATATAAACTTGTTGCTTCGCCTTCAACTGAAGGAGACAGAGCAAGGATAACTTCCTGCACTGTTTCATCAGTAAGTCTGTTTAAAAGTTCTTTTATTCTGATATCTTCGGCACCAATACCGTCTATTGGTGATATAAGCCCCTGCAGAACGTGATACAAACCTCTGTATTCATTAGTTTTTTCTATTGCTATTAAGTCCTTTGTTTCAGCAACTACGCATATAACCGATTTATTACGGTTGTTTGATGAACAAATTTCACAAGGACTTTGAGTTGATATATTATAACAAATTTCACATGTTTTTGCGCTTCTTTTTGCCATAATGATAGCATTAGCAAACTTTTCCACTTCACTAAGCGGCATTTTTAATACCTGAAAAGCCATCCGTTGTGCCGACTTTGGTCCAACGGATGGAAATTTTTGAAATTGCTCTATTAATGCTGCTATAGATTTCGGATAAATCACTTTTTATATTTACCCCTACCTCTTAAAACAGTCCCGGAATTGAGATACCACCGGTAACTGCTTTCATTTTTTCTTCCATAATCTTCTGAGCTTTTTCAGAAGTTTGATTAATCGCTGCGGTAATTAAATCTTCAAGCATTTCAATTGTATCTTCAGATACAGAAGATGGATTTTCAGGATCGATAGCTGCTGCAGAAAGTTTGATAGACTTAAAGATTCCTTTTCCGTCACAAATAACTTTTACAGTACCGTTACCTGCTTCTCCTGATACTTCCATACCATTCAATTCATCTTGTGTATCTTTTAATCTCTTTTGAATATTTTGAGCCTGTTTCATCATGTTCATCATGTTCATCATAATTGTTTCCTCCTTGCTTTTATTGTATCCTTCTCCAAATGAGAGGGCAGAATTTCAACCAGAGGATTTTTATCCGCAGGTTAAATTTCATGCGTGGGGTTATCCCTGATATTTACCCCTACAGTTGTTCTTCAATCTTTGACATCAAGTCATCATCAATGTCAAAATTAGCATACACATTTTGAACATCGTCATGTTCTTCAAGCCTGCCGAGCAATCTCATTATATTTACAGCTGTTTTTTCGTCCGTAACTTCAATTGTATTTTGAGGAACTCTTGTAAACTCAGCAGTTACAGCTTTAAAACCTTCTTTTTCAAGACCTTCTGCTATTGGCTGAAGATTTGGAATAGATGTGTAAACTTTGTACTCGTCTTCTTCTTCAACAATATCGTCTGCATCCAGATTAATTGCCGCTTCAAATAAAGCTTCATAATCAACATCATCTTTTTCAAAAGTTATGCAGCCTTTTTTATCAAACATAAAACTTACACAGCCTGTTTCACCAAGATTACCGTTAAATTTTGTAAAATAACTTCTTATATCTCCGGCAGTTCTGTTTTTGTTGTCTGTCATTGCTTCAATAACAACAGCAACACCGCCTGCTGCGTATCCTTCATAAGTCATTTCATCATAGTTTTCGTTGTTACCTGCACCTGAACCTTTTTCGATAGCTCTTTTAATGTTATCGTTAGGAAGTCCTGCGGCTTTAGCTTTTTCTATCGCAGTTCTGAGACGGAAATTACCTGCAGGATCTGGACCGCCAAGTTT
>CACWIL010000314.1 GCA_902760905.1 uncultured bacterium | reverse complement strand
ACGAAGTAAAAAAACCAAACGGTGATGTTAAACTAATTGTTTCATGGGGAAGAATGGATACCCAAAAAGGTTTAGACACAGTTTTGGAATCTTTTGAAAAATACGTAACTAAACATGAAAAGAACTCTGATTCAGTACTTGTTCTCGGCGGTCCAATGGCTAAGGGTGAACAGGAAACGGATAACCTTCTGAAGATTATGGACAGAGTAATGCAAAACCCAAAATTAAAAGGACGTGTTGCTTTGCTCGGCGGTTTTGCTCCTAATAAGCCATTAGCAATGGCAGCTGATTTTGCAATGTTTCCATCAAGATTTGCACCTTGTGAACTTACGGATTTAGAATCAACAAAAGTATTCTGTACGCCTATTGTAACCAATTGTCAGGGACTTGCACAAAAGAATTTTGATGCAACATTCCCTGGTGAAGCAGAAAAAGTTACCGGTTATAAAGCTAAGCATGAATACGAGCTTTCTTATGAAGACTTAAAAAATTTACTGACAGGTGAAGATCTGGAAGAACTTGAAAGGAGTCAAAAGAAATTTAAGGCTGAAATTATAGAACCGTACAGAATCTCTCATGGCGGGAAAATACTTTCTGATGCTGAAGTTATGGAAAAAATTAACGGAAGTACAGCTCTTAACTATGATTATCGTTATAAACTCGGTGTAAACGGACTCAGAGAACACAGGGATAAGGTAATGATAAATGAACTTTCAGATTGTCTGAAACGTGCATTGATAGATGACAGAAATCAGGAAATTCAGACAAAAATGGTCAGGAATCAGGTAAATCTTGATACAAGCTGGGAAGGTAACGGTGCATTAAGCAGAACAGGAAAATCATCAGCAGAGTTGTTCAGAGAAGGTCTATTTAAGCCGGATGCTGCTGCTATCAGTGAAGAAGACACGATTATTGCTAAAATCAGAGCAACCAAAGGGTATCAGGAAGTTTTGAAGCGAATACAAAACAAGGGTAAAAAAGGATGTGCTAATACTCTTGGTTCAAAATTTAATATGTGGCTCCACTCAAATGCAGGAAAGAGAACCGTAAAAACGGCACTAGGTGCTGCTGTTATAGGTGGATTAGGTTACTTCTGTTATCAAATAGGCTGGTTAAAGCCTGAGTTTGCGAAAGAAAAAGAGCCGGGATATCTCTCCGTAATATCATAAAAAAAGGAACTTGTAATGAATATAGGAAGAATTTTTGGTATTGGTTTATGTTCTGCACTTTGTGGTATAGCTCCGGAAAGAAAAATGCATGAAAAGAATTATGACTATGATGTTACAAATATAGATGTTTGTAACGAGCGTAATCGAGCTTGGTTGTGTGATGAAGTGCCGAATTGGGATAAATTTGAAAAAGAAAAGCATATTGACTTGAATAAACAATATTTATGCAGTGATCAGGAAGATTAAAAATATTTATATTTAAGTTAAAATAAAAATATGATATTACAAACTTATACAGAACCGCCTATTGATAATAACAATTATCTTTTGATTGATGAAGAATCAAAAGAAGCGATTTTGATTGATTGTTCCGCAGTAGATGACAGAATAAAAGATGCTCTTAATGAAGCAGGAGCAAAGTTAAAATATATTTTGCTGACTCATGGACATTTTGATCATGTTGCGGGAATAAGACCAACAAATGCTAAAATTGTTATGCATGAAAAAGATGTGATGATTTTAAACCAGGCAAATATGTATCTGCCAATGTTTGGAATTCCTGAAATTACTATTCCTGAAATAGATATTTTCATAAAAGACGGTGATAATTTAAAGATAGGTAATACGGATATCAAAGTTATTCATACTCCCGGACATACACAGGGCGGAGTGTGTTATCTTATTAAAGATATGCTTTTTTCAGGAGACACAATCTTCAGAGAATCTGTAGGAAGATGTGATCTTGAAGGCGGAAATTTTAATCAGATTGTTGAAAGTATAAAAACAAAGATTTTTACTCTTCCTGATGATATAAAGATATATCCCGGACACGGAAGAGAAACAACTGTCGGCTGGGAAAAACTGCATAATCAGTTTATGTAATTTTATATAATTATATCTTCCAGGTGAATCCGTCTTGTTTCATTCTTGAGATAACTTCTTTAATTTGTTCTTCGGGGCAGACAATAGATATACGGACATACCCCTGCCCGTATTTTCCGAACGCATCACCCGGAACAACAATAACGCCTGATGTTTTCATCAGGTCATCCGAAAATTCAACGGATGTTTTGTACCTTGGAGGAATCGGAATCCACAGGTAGAAAGTAGCATCAGTTACGTTTAAATTTAATGTTTGCTTCTTTTATATATTCTTCACCTTCCGGTGAGTTAATAATCTCGGCAGAAGCTTTTTGAAGAGCTTTGAAAATTCCTGAATCAATAGTTGATTTAAGTTTGCCAAAGAATTTAACAGCTTCTTCATTTCCGCAAATCCAGCCTAATCTCCATCCTGTCATTGCGTAAGGCTTAGAGAAACTGAAAAATTCAACAGCAATATCTTTAGCACCTTCAATTTCCAGAATGCTCATCGGTTTAAGCTCAGGTTTGAAATACATATCTGTATATGCAGCATCTGACATAAGAAGAATGTGGTGTTTTTTACAGAAAGCAACAACACTTTCCAGATATTCTTTTGTTGCAGTTGCGCCAAGCGGATTATTCGGGTAGTTAATTATTAAAGCTTTAACTTTTTGCGGATTATTACCTTCTTGTATAAATTTTGCGTAAACTTCTTCAAGGTCAGGCATAAAATTATTTTGAGGAGTAAGCGGAAGTGAATAAGCTTTTCCGCCGGAAACCTTTATCATTTCCCCATAAGATGCGTAACCGGGGTCCGGTATAAAAATAATTTCTTTATCATCTTCTCTTGTAGTCGGATTAATAAGAAGTCTTATAAAATTAGCGATACCTTCTTTTGAACCGATAAGAGAAAAGATTTCCGTATCAGGATTAAGTATTACATTAAATCTTGTCTGCATACGTTTTGCAATAGCATCACGCAAATATTTTTCACCCTTAGGGGTAGAATACAAATGTGCACCTTTTTCATCAAGTGCGGATTTAAGAGCATCGGTAACTTTCTTTGGCGGATTGGCTGTAGGTGCGCCCATTGATAACATTATCGGAGCTCTGCCCTTTGAGATAAGCTCCGGCGTAAGTTTTGCAACTGTCTCTTTTATTCTGAACATTATATATGTTTCTATAGACTGAACATAATTATTAAAAAATTCACGCATATTTATACTTCCTTCGGGTAAACAGTATTGCCCGCTATTAGTTATCCTCATGCACCGACTTAAATATACTCCTTTGCATGTTACTTAATTATACTACAAGCAAACTAAATTGAATAGTTTTTTATTGAGGATAGTTTTATACAGCTGTTCAGATACTCTAAAGTTGCCAATTTTTCTTTGTATAAATATTTAATAAAGTTAAGGTACGCAATTTGGGGCGAACTTAACAAAATATTAATCTCAAAACCTTCAGAACAGAATGGCTCATAGTCATATACAACATAGCTGTTATACTTGCTCTTCCACTCCTTGCGTTCTATTCGGCAGTTGTTTTCTTCGGCAATATTTTCAAGCCAGTCAACAATATCCCTGTTTATGTTTTTTATTTCCAAGTATTTATTTTGATTTTTTCCCATAGTAATTTCTCCATACAAAAATTGTAAAAGCTTAATAGTATACATAAATTGCCTGTTAGTTTAATTTGGGGAGTAATACAAAAGTTGTGTTTATTTAAAAAAACATCGAAATATATAATTTGATGTATTAGATATTGAGGATGCGGAAAAAGTCTGAAAAATGACAATTTTTCGACTTTTTCAAATCCGACCGTAGGTGTGTGAGATTTAGGCTAGGTGCGGGATAGCACG
>CACWIL010000313.1 GCA_902760905.1 uncultured bacterium | reverse complement strand
CGTTATCCAGCACCCCGCAATCTCTATTACTTTCGAGCGTTATTATTCCAAATTGTTTCCTACGCAATTTTGCTTAACGCGAAATAATAGCTAATGCTTTCTAATTAGTCCGGATTTCTCCCCGAACCATCGGCAAAGGTACGAAAAGTTTTGGATTTACAAGCGGAAATTGGGTAAAAACATAAAAAAAGTCCCAAAATATTTGGAACTTATTGAAATACTTCTTACCTTTGCAGCATGAAAGGAAACGATTTCCTCCCGCTGAAATGAAAGAGTAGCACCGTAATCGGGTTAGCAAATCAGTTCAGCGGTTTTTTTATTTCCTAAGATTTTGAATCTCGGCATCAAAAGTATTTTGATCGATTATGGCATATGGCTTGAACAATCCTGTATTTCTAATTTTACGAATACAGAGATATGCTTTACCGCCAAGTTCCCTACTGAAGTATGCAAAATAAGCTGTTTCTGGATGTTTGCCTGGTATAACTTCTCGCCAACCTTCGTATGTCGACTTTTCAATAAAACCTTTGATGTCCTGAGCTAACTTGTTTTTGAATGCGTTGAAACAATTATCTTGTGTATTCTTGCCTACAATAGTTTTAAGATCGGACTTTGTGATTTCAACATCCATCGTGATAACATTTGTTATTGTAAAGCGCAGAGGATTTTCTTTTAGTTCATCTGCGATTTTCAATACTTCTGCCCTATACCTTTTGCTTTCAACGAAGTATTCTTCGTCAGTACGTTGTTTCTTATAATGAGATGCCAACGAGCATCCCATAAATGATTCTTCTGTTATATCGTCGTTCATTTGTTGATTATCCGTTTATAGTGCAAAGGTACTAAAAATATGGGAAAAACAAGCGTTTTCAGACGAAAAACTATCATTTTTCTCACTAAAAATCAATAAAAATAATGAATATAAAAAAGTGTGTAAAAAATATCGTTCAGTATGATAGATAATTCAAATAAAAATAGTACCTTTGTATGCTATTTTAAAAAGATTGTAATAGGTTAATATGAATCATACAAAAGTACCACGTTCACTTATATATCGCGAGCGCCGATCCTTGGAAGAATTTGGCGCATATGAAACTGAGAGCATTACACGACCTCTTGCCGATGTAATGCTAAGACTTGATTTCATTAATTCTGAGGAACGAGCCCTCTGGTGTTTGAATACTGCTTTCTATATTTGTACAATGATTATGTTGGAAGTAGACCCAAGATGGCGTATCGAAGATTATAAACGCATCGCAATTCCGCAATGGAATTATAAGTCTGAAGATTTTCAGATTCTAACATTATCGATGGTTGGTTTGTTACTTAGCCGATTGGAAGAGCCAGATCCTCTGTTGAGTAATAAGGGCAAAACAAGGAGTCATTTGATTTGGTTAATGATAGATGGTGGAGAATTCAATCCAATATTCAACGAGTTGTATGAGCATATTAATAAGGATCCATTTATTACCCCCACCATACCCAACAGCACATTTGCACCAAGAGTAATTGACAAGGAAACAATCCACGACGTTATGTCTGATTTGAATTTTAACTGGGTAAAATTTACCAATTATCTGGAAGAGCGTAGTGTAAGAGACATAGTAAAGGCATATGGTTATACCGAAGAAGAAAAACATAACTTGGTAGATATGATGAGACAGGCTTCCCATGGTTTTTATTTGTCAAGTTGTAACGATCAACCTAAGCAGGTGGATGCAATGCTTAGTATTATTGACAACGAAATACACAAACAATTCAATCCAGAAGATAATTCAGCTTTAATAGAAACTGAAGATAAGACAGATTTTTATAAACAACGTGTTGAGGAGCTAGAGGCAGAAAATACAAAACTCCATGCAGAAATAGAACAGATGAAGAATTGTAATAATTTAGATGTAATGCCTATAGAGCCAAATGAAAATCTGCAAAAGGAAATGAAGGAAATGATTATCGAAATGCTAAAGCCTATCTTTAAAGACTCTGCGGATGCAGCTATAGAGTTCCTTGATATGATTAACGGAAAAGCAGATATGAGCATCAGTAATATCGTTTATCAATGGGTAAAGCAGAAAAAAATATCTGAAAGGTCGAAAGGACGTCCGTTATGGTGTGTACTACATGCAGCAAAACTATATAGAGCTACAGAACAAAATTGGAACACAGCTCTAAGAAATCACCCTTAATATCAAGGTAGTAAACATGTTTTTACTACCTTTTTTATTTTCACATTTTCACGATTCCTAAATAATCATTTTCATTTATTTGTTTTTATTTTCACAATCAGAAAATCATTTTCACAATTATTTGTGCAATAAAT
>CACWIL010000312.1 GCA_902760905.1 uncultured bacterium | reverse complement strand
AGAAAGAAATAATCCAATTTTTTGTTGCTCTTCTAGTTTAGGAAACTTAAATTCAAGATCCTCGAGTACTGATTGGCTAATATTTTTATTTGCGCTATTTGTCGCTTTTGACAAAATTTGATTTCTAACTTCTGGAGTTCCGACTACATATTTTTTAAAATCAGAATCCAGACCATACTCATCTCTAAATCTGATGATAAATCCTGAATACGTTGTATTTTCAAGGTTTCTTTGGACTAAAGCGGCCTCTCCTACACCTTCAAGTTTGACTGAAGATCTAACAAAAAGAACGTCACCTTGCCTCAAATTATAGTCAGCTAATTGCTTTGGAGATGCTTCAGCTAAGCCTAAATTTTCGATATCAACCGTGTTTCTTCCAAATATATTTTGAAGATTTACAAAAGGATAACCTTTACCCATCGCCTCCTTAGAAAAATTCATTCCATTCTTTAATGAACCTAATTTCCCTAACTTACGCTGTTCCCAAGCATCGGTGAAACCTTCTAATCGGAGTTTTGGAAATTTTTCACCTTCGGATGGAAACATATTTTTAAGGAAATATTTCTTTGCATTCTTCAGAGCATCGCTCTTACGCTGATGAAGGGTAATAAGGTTATCAAGGTTAATGAAAAACTCTCCAATTTGCTTTTGCTCGTCAAAATTATTCGATACACAATACAAAACATTAATCAACTGCGATACTTTAATACTCGGCTGAACACCATTCATAGCAATCCGCCACGCTTTATCTTGATTATCACTAGTTGAAAACATTGCATATATGTATTTTGCGTCATAGTTTTTCTTTGCTCTAAAAGAAACGATATTCTGAGCTATAGCAGCATCTTCTCTCGAATCCATTAAACTTACGAGACCAATGCTACCAACAGTGGAGAATAGAATATCATCTTCTTTTATATAATCTCGCAATGCTGTATTGAATGATTCATCATCAAGGTATTTGGTTACTTTGGCGTAATCAGGCACACCATTTCCAAGACTTGCAACTTCAATCAAAGGATGAGTTCCTTCTTTAGAAATAGGTGGTGTTTTCCCTCTATTATCTACGGCCTTATCAACGATATCCGATAACTTACGCTGTTCCCAGGCATCGGTGAAACCTTCTATTCTTAATTTTGGACAAGAACTCATGTTAGAAATCCTCCACGAGTTTGATGAATTCATATACTGCAGTTTGCATATTTTTATCATCGGTTTTTAAGGATTTTAATGTTGACAGAAATTCGTGGTATTTCATCTTCGTTTGTATCAACATATCGAGGAATATTAAGATTAAAGTCATTTTCCTTAATTTCTTCAAATGTCGCAAGATGAGCTTCTTTTTCGACATCCTGCCTGTTCTTAAACAACTCTATAACGTGATCGATATGTGTTGCGTTCATTACATTTTGAGTTTTATTTTTTTCAAAATGTCGAGAAGCATCAATGAAAAGAACGTCTCTTCCCTCTCGTTGCTTTTTTAAGACAATTATGCAGGTCGGAATTGATGTGTTGTAAAACATATTTGCAGGAAGACCGATTACCGCGTAGATAGCACCGTTCTCCAAAAGTTTTTGTCTTATTTTCCCTTCGGCAGCTCCTCGGAACAAAACGCCGTGAGGAAGAACAATTCCCATTGTCCCGCTTGCTTTCAGATGATAGAAACCATGAAGAAGAAAAGCGTAATCCGCCTTGCTTTTAGGTGCTAAAACCCCGTAATCACTGAATCTCTGATCGTTTAGAAATCCTGTTTTGGCGCTCCATTTTGCAGAGTATGGTGGATTCATAACTACCATGTCGAATTCTGTTTCTTCGGTTGTTGGCCAATCAGCGTCTAATGTATCGGCATTATGCAAATGTTGGTTTTCTGGGGCGACTCTATGGAGGAACATATTCATTCGAGCTATGTTATAAGTAGATGTCATGAGTTCCTGCCCGAAATATTTTATATCTTTAGGATTTTCCGAAAATCTGCGAGCTGCCAGCAGAAGAGAAGAGGAACCCATGCAAGGATCGTACACCAAAAGACCTTGTTTTGACTCCTGCCCATTAATTGCAATTCTTGTCAGTATTTCAGCAGGTCCAGGCGGAGTATAGAATTCTCCTGCTTTTTTGCCTGTTTCTGATGCAAACTGTTTGATTAGGTATTCATATGCATTTCCAAGTACATCGCCTTCTGCATGGAGTATGTCTGCTTGATTTATAACAGTAATCAGTTCTGAAACTGTAGAGCCTTGTTTTATATCATTTATACCAAGTCTAGTTGAATAAAGATCTACATCCTGAAATAGATCTTCAAAGATTACGTCAGAGGTTTCTATATCGTTGAATGCTTTCTGCAGAGATTCTCTTTTGAATTCGTTATTAGCAGCTTGTTGCGCAAGTGAAAAAAATGTAAGTTCAGGCTCAATCAGATATAAACCTTCATCTGATAAATCTTCTTTTTCGTCCCCTTTATAGGCGATTTCGTAGCGTTTTTGCGCTTCTTCGATGGAGGTTGGCTCGCAGTCTTCTAGAAGGTTATATACCTTGACTAGAAAGGTATCCGATAAATACTTGTAAAAAATAAAACTTAACAGATAATTTTTATACTCATTTGCATCCATTTTTGAGCGAAGCACATCAGCAGCTGCCCATAAGATACTTTCTAAATCTTTACTGTTGTCATCCATTTTATATTTCTGCCTTTCTAAATTTAAAATTGAGTTTAAAAAATTCTGCTTAATACAGCATGAATTAATAAATGATATTTTGTTGTGTTATACGACAATATTTATCTTTAATATTTTGTTATTTGAATTGTAAGTAATGTTATCATACTTATATGATAATATTGTAGGTATATTTTAATAAGTTTGAGTAATTTCAAATTATTACCAACTTTAACAATTATTATATTGTCAATCTGTTACTGTTTGATAATTTTTAATGTCGAAAGCGTTGTTCATCATATGATATTATCACTTATACCACATCGATAATTCCCAAATCCTAGATAAGTGATAATAGGATTTCACTTTCGGTCTTTAATCAAAACAACTCTTCTTTTTTTTATTAAAATCCTGGATGCTCTTTATGGGATTGTAGAAGTTAAAATAAACATTAGGATAAGATTTTGCGAATATATTATGGGGGTAAAGAACTTCTTGACTAAAGCGCTCGTTCAACGAACACCGATCAAGAAGCCCCTTACATAGAAACACCTATGAGCTAAAGCGAATGCTATGCAAACACCGAACATTCAGCGCTTCTTAAAACAAAGGCTATTTTAATGTGACTTAACAAATTTGTAAAAAGATAATAATTTGCAAGTTATAAACCTTTGACGTTCACCGCAAAAACAGTTCTAATAATTGTGTTTTAACCAGAATTTTTTAATTATCTCTACCCAACATTGGTAAATTCCCAAGCTTAGACAAGTGATAATCGGATTTCATTTATGTCGTCAACTACATCAAATAACTAACACAAATCTTCTTTTTTTATTTTAAAATTCATTAAACTCTGCAAGTTCCTTCTGCAGTTCCCTGATCTGCTTTACGAGTTTTATCTGCCTCTCGTGTCTGAACTTCT
>CACWIL010000311.1 GCA_902760905.1 uncultured bacterium | reverse complement strand
GGTTTGCAAGCAATGGCAGGGTTATCTTTTATTATAGGAAATGAAGAGATTATAAAAAAATCAAAAGATTATCCGAAACGCTCATATTATTGTAACTTGTATCTTCAATATGAATATTTTGAAAAAACAGGTCAGATGCACTTTACCCCTCCTGTGCAAACGATTTATGCAATAATTCAAGCTTTAAAAGAATATTTTGAAGAAGGTGAAGATGCAAAATGGGCAAGACATACAAGAATCTTTAATGCTATACACAAAGGTTTAGCAGAACTTGGTTTTAAAAATGTGATTAAAAAGGAATGGCAAGCGGGATTGGTTGTAAGTGCAATTTATCCTGATGACAAAAATTGGGATTTTGAAAAAGTCCATGACTATTGTTACGAAAGAGGATTTACAATATATCCCGGTAAAATTTCCACTACAAATACATTTAGGCTATGTGCACTAGGTGCAATTGATAAAGAAGATGTTGAAGATTTCTTTATTGTGTTCAAAGAAGCATTAGAAAAATATAACATACAAATGCCGGTTATTTATAAGGAGGATAAATAATGACTAAAGTTTATACTTGTTTTTGTACTGATTTTATACATGACGGTCACTTAAATATTATAAGAGAAGCTCAAAAGTATGGAGATGTCATTGTTGGCGTACTAAGTGATAAGGCTATGATTAAGTTTAATAAGTTTCCTACAATTTCTTTTGAAGAAAGAATGGAACTGGTAAAGAATATTAAAGGAGTTTCTTCTGTTGTTGTTCAAAATGATGTTATGTATGACAAAATTGTAGAAGAAATAAAACCAGATTATGTTATTCACGGTGATAACTGGTGTTCCGGTCCTATGAAGGCAATTCGTGATAATGTTTTAAAACTTATGGAGAAAACAGGCGGAAAGGTTATTGATGTTCCTTATACAAAGAGTGAAAGGACCAACTTACTTGATGCAAAAAACGAGTTAAAAAGAGGAATGCCAGAATACAGAAGAAAAAGATTAAGAGAATTAATAAACCTTCGTGACATCGTAAAAACAATAGAAGTACATAGCGGTTTAACGGGGCTTATTGCAGAAAAAACAATCGTTGAAAATGATGGTGAGTTAGATCAATTTGATGCAATGTGGATTTCTTCTCTTTGTGATTCAACCGCAAAAGGCAAACCAGACATTGAACTTGTTGATATGACATCTCGTTTCAGAACAATATCTGATGTAATGGAAGTTACAACAAAACCAATTATTTTTGACGGAGATACCGGCGGACTTATTGAACACTTTGTCTATACTGTAAGAACACTTGAAAGAATGGGTGTTTCAGCAATCATTGTTGAAGATAAGATTGGCTTAAAGAAAAACTCTTTGTTTGGAACAGAAGTTAAACAAACACAAGATACTATTGAACATTTTTGTGAAAAAATACAAGCGGGTAAAAGGGTTCAGTTAACGGATGATTTTATGATAATAGCTCGTATAGAGAGCTTGATTCTTGAACAAGGAATGGAGGATGCTCTTCAGAGAGCTCATGCTTTTGTAAAAGCAGGAGCAGACGGCATAATGATTCATAGCAGAAAAAAGGATCCGGCTGAGATATTAGAGTTTTGTGATAAGTTTAGGGAATCCAATAAAAATACTCCAATTGTAGTTGTACCATCGTCTTTTAATGCAATAACAGAAGCTGAATTGGCTCGTCATGGAGTTAATATAGTAATTTATGCAAATCAGCTTACAAGATCCGCATTTCCTGCGATGGAAGAAGTTGCAAAAAATATTTTAAAATATCACAGAGCAAAAGAAGTTGATGATAGACTAATGCCTATCAAACAGATTATTTCATTAATAGACGAATTATAAGGATAAAACATGACAAATGCAATATTAATGGCGTCAGGCCTTGGTACAAGAATGAGACCACTTACGGAAATAACTCCAAAACCTTTAATAAAGGTTGGTGGAATTCCTATGATTGAAACTGTAATAGAGGGGCTAAAAAGTACAAATGTTAATAAAATATATGTTGTTGTCGGATATTTAGGTGAACAATTTGATTATTTAACAAAAAAATATGAAAATTTGTTCATAATAAAAAATCCTGATTTTAAAACAATCAATAATATCTCATCTATTTATTATGCTCGAGAAGTTTTAAAAGAAGATTCAACATTTATATGTGAAGCCGACTTGTTTTTATCAGATAAAAATATATTTATTCCGGAGCCGAAACAATCTTGTTATTATGGCAAGTTTGTAGAAGGATCTTCTGATGATTGGGTTTTTGATTTGAACGAACAAGGTTTTATAACCAGAGTCGGGAAATATGGAACAGACAAGTATAATATGGTTGGAC
>CACWIL010000310.1 GCA_902760905.1 uncultured bacterium | reverse complement strand
GCAACGCTGGCGCCGACCAACGGAGCACTATTTGGGAAGATTTGAGGCGCAAATACCATAAAGGCCCAACGACTGGGCCGAAGGCTGGCCCGACCAAACGGAAAAAAGCGCATAAGCCGGACGATGACGGTTATTTTAATATCATTGAAGTACTGATTCATTTAGATGGTATCATTATTGAGCAGTGCGGCTCGTGGTTATGGCTTTCCGGTAACACGAAAGAACACACAAAGGTTTTAAAAGCTGCCGGATGTCGCCTGGCACGCAAAAAGAAGATGTGGTACTGGCGACCGGCTGATGCGGCATGTAATTACAGACGCAAACGCGGCTACAGATCCATGGCTTATATACGAAAAAAATACGGTAGCGTAAAAATCACTGCAGAAGAAGAAATGAGATATTACTTTTAGGTAGGTGAACGATATGGATAAGAATAACACTCCGAAATTACAAGAAGCTATGAGAGCATATTTAAAAGGTTACTATGAAACAGCTTATAATTTGTTTTGTGAGCTTGCCTGGGATAATAACAGCAGAGCCATGTATTTTTTAGGTATGTTCTTTGATAGCCCGAATTCGCTCTTTGGTAAAATAGAAGGTGTTAATGTTGTAAAACTCTCGAGGGAAGTGAGCGGTGCGTGGTATAAACTTGGCGCAAGCAGAGGTGATCCTTTAGCGACGTTGGTGCATGTCAGGAATGAAATTATAGAAAAGAGAATTTCAATACATAAATTCAACGATTGTTTTGAAGAAGTTAGGACTATGGCCATTGAAGGTGATGTTTTTGCGATAATGGAAATGTATTATACATATCGTGACGCATCTAATTATGAGAATAAATATGCGAACTACCTTAAAAAAGATAACAAAGAAGAGTTTAAGTGGTTACGTGAAGCTGCCGAGTCGGGAAGTCCAGAGGGTATGGTAAAATTGGGCACTTGTTATGACGGCGGTTATTATGCTTATGGTGTTGTAAGTGATTATAAAGAAGCGATAAGGTGGTATCAAAAAGCAGCAGAATTAAACAACAGCATGGCGATGTATAATTTAGGCATTCTGTACAGCAATGGGCGTGGTGTTCAACAGGATCATAGCGAGGCATTTAAGTGGTACATGAAATCTGCAGAATTAGGCGATGTTGAAGCAATGCTTAAATTGGGATCGGCCTATGAAAATGGCCTTGGCGTTGTGAAGAGTTATGGAGAAGCTTTCAAATGGTACATGAAAGCTTCTGGAACTGGTCATGGTCGTGGGGTGGAAGGACTGGCCAAGGTAGAAAGGTTGTTGGTAAATCATCTGAATGCAACACCTCAAATTTTTAACCTTTTTGGTTTTCTGAAAAGAATGAAATAAGCCCTGATAATACGAATGCTTCGGGATTTTCGCATTGTCCGGAATAACGGATAATGCGATTTTTTCTATTTGCTATAATTTCATTTACACAGAGGCATTCGGTGAAATGCAATAAGGAAAAACATGATGTAATTTGTCATAGATTTATGGTGAAGGCATGAAAGTATTTAGAACGTTTGGGAATTCAAATCCTGCCGGAATTATTATAAATGATGGCTGGATTGCGTTGGCCGCAGCTATAATATGTGAAATGAGCGTTGATGAAGCTTTGCACCGTGTCTGCGGGATTCCATTTGGCAGAAGAAACCAGAGAATAGGCGGGTGTGGTATCTCTGATAAGATTCTTAAACTTTATTGGGAGAAACCGGAACTCCATAACAGTGAAATTGCTTCTATTATCGGATGTACACGGGAAATGGTGAGAATTGTTTTGAGGAAACACGGAATCCCGAAACGCAACAAGTGGGAAGGACATATTAGTTTGGATCCGCGTTACTATAAGAATAAACAATAACCTGTAAAGAGTTTAAGGTTTCTGCTCATTTGTTGGATTGAAAATAGATAGTATTTTTCTGAGAGATAGCCTGTATTAGGCTACAGTAAAGTTATGAAACTGTGAGAGAGAAGGAACTAACAATGCAAGACAGAGTGCCACCTCAGAATATTGAAGCGGAACAATCCGTACTCGGCGCAATGCTGATTGATAATACTGCTGCCAGTTTAGTTGTTGAAATGCTTTTGCCGGAAAGATGAATAAGTTGGATGACGTGGATGGCGTTGCTTATATCACATTGTTGGCAAACTTTGTTCCTACAGCTGCCAACGTAAAGTATCACGCAAAAATTGTGGAAGAGAAATCTATCCTGCGGCAGTTGGTGGAAGGTGGTACTGCTATTGCCTATATGGGTTATGAAGGCGCTGGCGATGCGGCTGACATCCTAGACAAGGCGGAAAAAAGGATCCTAAATATATCTAATCGAAAAGGCGGAGTCGATTTTTCTATAATTTCGGATGTAGTAACAAAGACAATAAAACGAATTGAAAAAGCATTGGAAAGCAGGGAACCGGTTACCGGCCTGGCTACCGGTTTTAAAGATCTGGATTATTTGACATCAGGAATGCAGCCTGCTGATTTTATCATTTTGGCCGCGCGTCCTTCCATGGGCAAGACGGCGCTGGCGCTGAATATTGCACAAAACGTAGCGATTCGCGGTTCAAAAGAAGGGGAGCCGAAAAAGACCGTTGCCTTTTTCAGTTTTGAAATGAGTGAGGAATTGTTGGTACAACGTATGCTCTGTGCAGAAGCGGAGATCGATTCCCAACGGCTTCGTGCCGGGAGTGAAATGAAAAATGAAGGAGACAATCTGAACCTGTGGGGCAGGCTGTGGGTTGCTGCGGATCGGTTGTCGGAAGCGCAAATATTTATTGACCATAATTCTAACGGCACGGTTATGAATGTGCGCTCTAAAGCGCGGCGTCTTAAGGCAGAAAAGGGGCTTGATCTGATTATTATAGATTATCTTCAGATGATGCAAGGAACAGGAC
>CACWIL010000309.1 GCA_902760905.1 uncultured bacterium | reverse complement strand
AATTTCTTAACATACTCACTTAATGTATGACTAACAAAACTTTAAAAAGTTCCGAAAAAAATATCATTTTAATAAAAACTAGCTTTTCTTATATAATACAGTAGTTTTCGATTGTTCAGATTTTAACATAAAAAAGAGAAACATAGTTAACTATATCGGGCATCTTGTGCGTGTTGGAGGGAAATTAGAAATGTCATCAGTTTCTGCACATAATCAAACTGTAGTCGACAACAATACAACACATCCGTTTAACTGGCTCAAAAATAGCAATATGCTTTTTTTTTTGATTTTTGCACTTCTTATTGTGCCTTATTCCAATTTTATTGATTTCATAAATCAAGCAAACTTTCCTCAGTTTGTCAATTTTATCAACTACTCCTTTGTTTCACTTTTCTCTTTTATTGGACTGATTTCTCTGTGTAAAAATCTGAAGATTTACGGAACAACAACAATCAGGATGCTGATGCTGCCTATTCTTTTTATACTTATTTCAGGTATGTTCCACCTGGAACATTTTTCTTACATTACAAACGAATTGTTCCCGTATACCGCTTTTTTTATTCTGTTTTATGCACTTCATCAGATGAGTTACAGCGAGAAAAACAGACTGAACATAATTTTCATTCTATTTTTAAGCTGTCTACTCGGTTCGACTTCCTTATCCTTTGCAACATTGTTTGGTATACCGGTTCATCCGAATAATTTCAGTAGCATAATACCATACGTAGGCATTACAATCGGTCTGTACCTGCTCAATAGTAAATCATCAATCTACCGTACATTACTCGTACTCTTGTCTGTTATATTTCTTTCAGTTTTAGCTTTTCAGAATATAACAATAGAAAACATCTGCATTGGAATTATACCGATAGTTGGATTGCAGATATTACTAATTAAAAATGACAGAAGATTGGGGTGGAGCACCCTTATATGCATAGTATGTACACTAACAATTGCATATTTTTTGCAAAGTTACGGAAGTTTAGATCTTTATAATAATTATATAAAAATGAAAGACGAACTGTCTCAGACTGTTCCAACCGCATTGAGGCACATCGTTATAGGCTCAGGCTACAACACCTACAGTTTTGCAAATTTGGAAGCAAATCCTGGATTTTATATTGAATATCCGGACAGCAAATTTCTAAAACTAGCAACAGAATGTGGCTTACTTGGCATAGTCTCATGGTTAACCATAATATTCGCAATTTTCTACTCTATTTTTACCGGTTCCATTAGTTTAAATTCAAAACTAAACAATCTATTTTTAATATGGCCGTTTATTGTAATGTTTTACATAAGTAACTACATGCACAACACTTCCATCAGCTATATTTTCTTAGCTTTTATCTTGTATCATATTGACAGTTACACGAATATCAAAACAAAACCAACAACAGTCATATCGTTATCTAGAAAAGGAATTTCAAAAGTTTCGTTATCCATTCTGCTTATTCTAGTAGAATTCTTTACTGTAACAGGATTATTTTCAATCTATCAGATAAGTACTCTTGAAAAATCAAGTGAGTGCGAGAATTTGAAGGGAAAAATTATTAATCCGTTCACTGTATCATTGAAAAAAACAGAACATGAGTTTAAATGCATATACAACACAGGTGTATACATGCCATCACAATCATTCTTAAGTGTTTATTTGAGACACTCATTGATAGAAACGATTCCTTACAATCCTAAAGTTGAATATTTTCAAAATATAGGTTCTCATTACTACTTATTTGAAGAGAAAGATCAAAGTACAATCAAAGAGATTATTCATAAATACTATCCATCCATCTCCATTAATGAAGTTCCACAAGAGGATGAAACAAATAAAAATGATAAAAGTAACTCGGACGATAAGATGCAGGTATCTTCATCTACAGAAAGCTCATCTTAGATTCAGATAAATATTTATGATCATGAATAAAAAAGAGTATGGCGTTTTTTTACTAAATAAAGAAACTTAATTTTTATTAGAAGTGCTAAAATAACAAAGTTAGTTTTTTAGGAGTTTAGCATCTATGACAAACAACACAGAAAGAGAATGTGACGTTCTCGTAATAGGTAGCGGTGCGGCAGGTTTAACATTGGCACTAAAATTGGCAGATGAAAACCCGAATATCAATCTCATAGTGCTCAGCAAAGGCCCTATCGAAGAAGGATCAACATCGAAAGCACAAGGCGGGATCGCCGCTGTTTGCAATGTATACGCTGATAATGACAGTTTGGAATCTCATGTTGCAGATACTTTGGTTGCAGGTGCAGGGTTATGCGAAAAGGACGCTGTGGAATTCACCGTTAGAAATGCAAAATCAAGTATAGAATGGTTAATAAAGGAAGGCGTTGA
>CACWIL010000308.1 GCA_902760905.1 uncultured bacterium | reverse complement strand
AAAACTTATTTATTTACGTCCGAATCTGTTACTGAAGGACACCCCGACAAAGTATGCGATCAAATTTCTGATGCTATTTTGGACGAATTTTTATCAAAAGATTCTACCAGCCGTGTTGCCGCAGAAACTACTGCAACAACCGGAATGGTTCTTGTTTGCGGTGAAATTACTTCAAACTGTTATGTAGATATACCGCAAGTTGTTAGAAATACAATTAAGAGTATAGGTTATACAGGTACTGCATCAGGAGGTTTTGACGCTGATACTTGTGCTGTATTAACAAGTATTGACGAACAGTCTGCAGATATAGCAGGCGGTGTTAACAAAGCTCTTGAATCAAGAAGTGAAAATGCTGATACATCTTCAAGTGAAACTTCTGATATAGGTGCCGGTGACCAGGGTATTATGTTCGGTTATGCTTGTAATGAAACGTCTGAACTTATGCCGTTACCTATTAGTTTGGCACATAAACTTTCTTATAGACTTGCTCAGGTTAGAAAAGAAGGTATTTTAAATTATCTGAGACCTGACGGAAAATCTCAGGTAACTGTAGAATATTCAGATGGAAAGCCAAGCCGAATTCATACAGTTCTTCTTTCAACTCAGCATGCCCCTGAAATTAATGGTATATCTGATAATTCTAAAATCCAATCAATTATATCAGCTGATTTAAAGAAATATGTTATTGACTATATATTTGAAACAGAATCAATCAAACCGGATGCTGATACTATTATATTAATCAATCCGTCAGGAAGATTTGTTGTTGGCGGACCTCAGGGTGATACTGGTTTGACAGGACGTAAGATTATTGTTGATACTTACGGCGGTTATTCACGTCACGGTGGCGGAGCATTCTCAGGAAAGGATCCGACAAAGGTTGACCGTTCTGCTGCGTATGCGGCAAGATATGTTGCCAAGAATATCGTAGCAGCAGGACTTGCAGATAAATGTGAGATTGAACTTGCTTATGCAATAGGTAAAGCTGAACCTGTTTCAATCTTTGTAGATACATTTGGTACAGGAAAAATATCTGATGATGTAATATCTGAAATTATCAGTAAAAACTTTGATTTAAGACCTGCAGCAATTATTAAAAACTTTGATTTGAGAAATCTGCCGGCTAAAAATGGCGGTAAGTTCTATCAAAAATTAGCTGCATACGGACATGTCGGAAGAACAGATATATTTGTTCCTTGGGAACAGTTAGATAAGGTTGAAATCCTAAAAAAGTCATTGTCTGATTCTTATGCAGTCTGCTAAGAATTAAAACTTTTTACAGTTAAAAGCCTTCACTATATGTGAAGGCTTTTTAATATATATTTGCTTTAATTGTAAATATTATTTCACATTTAATGACAAATTGCTATGCTTTTTATATTATAATAATATTAAAGGGAATAAAGGAGTTTGGGCTAAATGGTAAACAAAAAAATAGAAACTGTAAATCCAATGCAGAGTTCACTGTCCACTGATGATGATGCTTTTATGTCTTTATCTACTTCAGCGCTGTTGGCTCGAAGTACCGTACCATATTCACATCGTCGTATAGCTGATAATTATGTAATTATCAAACGTGTATATCGTTTTCAGGCTGTACAAAGCAGAATTACAAACACTGAACTTCAACTTCTTAAAAAATATGATTTTAATACTCTTGAATTTTCTACTATTAAACAAGTTAATGAAGAGTTGTCGTATCTTAAAAAATGGTCAACTTCCGGCAATGAACTTTTAAGAAAAGATGCTGATCAGTTGCTTCAGATTAGATGTAAAGAGCTAAAATATATTGTTGCAAGCAGATATTCTACAGTAACAAATGAGCTTTATAACGGATATAAAGCATTAGAAAGATATTTTGAAGAGATTTCTAAGTTCTATTCACCTATTTGTTAAGAATTCTTAATATTATAGCAATTTTTAACTTTCAAGGGTTTTATACCATTTGAAAGGTAGTTGTATGCTGATTAATTCGGTTGATATAAAAACTAATAATAATCGAAGTTTTGGACATTCCAGTCCATGGTCTGACAGTCCTTATAAACGAAATGAGCAGGTTCTTGTCGGTTTAACTACAGCTGCCGGAACATTATCCGGAATGGCGCTATTAGCTAAATATGAAGGATATTCTCTTAATCCTAAAAGGATGTTTAAAAATATAAAAAACTCATTCTGGGCAAAACGTGAGTTTGAAACTTTGCCAGTTTTATCACTTGGTGCAGGGTCATGCCTGGGCGGTTTAGCAGGCGGATATATGATTGATAAGAATAAAGAAAACAGAAAAGCAAAAAAAAGAGAAGCTCTTTTGCAAATGACTAATATTTCTTTGCCTATAATATTTACCTCTTTAAAAATTAGGAAATAAATATTGGGACAAATCAAGACCAAATAATTTGCAAACATTTAGAACAAAATTACCGCAAGGAATTCTTGCAATTACCGGCCTTATTCTGGGAGTATTTACTGCCAATGTTGTCGGAAATAAGATTAACGAACATATATATCATCAGGGTAAGGGTCGTCCTGTACAGGCAACAGATTTTTCTGCTCACTTAGATGATATATGTATGGCGGCCCAAAAAATAAGCAGTGCTGATATTGTACGCTGGATTACAAGAATAGTACCGTTTGCATTAATGATAGCAGGCAATGAAGTCGGTAATACGACTGTTGGAAATGCCGATTCTTAGATATTAACCGGTTATTTATAATATTAAGCAGGTAAAAATATATATATTTTAAAAGAGCAAAATTGACATAGCAAATTTGCTCTTTAAGTAAGCTGTTTTACCCAAGTCCGTCCCAATATTAAATTATTAAGCCAAACCCAAAGCTTTTCTATACCAAGAGAAAGATTCTACTTCTGAACCATTGAACGTAGTTTTTACCTGTTGTTTTTT
Source organism: uncultured bacterium (assembly GCA_902760905.1). Taxonomy (GTDB): domain Bacteria; phylum Cyanobacteriota; class Vampirovibrionia; order Gastranaerophilales; family Gastranaerophilaceae; genus CAG-196. The sequence goes on along the minus strand of CACWIL010000308.1, from coordinate 1,148 downwards.
TAGGTAACGTTCAAATTCGTCATTAAATGTTGATTTAACTGTCTTTGAGTCTTTAGAGATGATTTTCATTTTTCTTCTCCTATTTTAGTAACACACAATATATAAAAATTTAATCTTTTACAGTTAACCACACTTTCAGATAAATTCTAACATCTTTAAACATGCTCTGCAATTAATATGTTAAGAAATATAACATAATTTGACATAAATCATTCTAAAGAATTACTTTCTATATAGTTATTTAGAATGATAAATTTATAGATTTTTTTTAATATTAAATTATAATAAATATTATGAAAAAAATATTATGTTTACTTATCTTTATTATAATGTCATTTTTTGCACAAAGTTTCGCATCAGATAATGTTACACTTTCTGCAGGAATCTCGGTCAATGATGTTCCCAAAACTTTTTTTGGAAGCTGGAGAGTCACAGCAAAGCTTGAAGATTCAAACAGCTATGGTACATTTAAGCCGAAAAGTGCTGATTTTTGGATTTTGTCAAGAGTTGGCGATAATATAAACCTTTCAAATCCTTTTACCGGTGCAAGTGCTGATATTACAGTTAAAACAGTTGAAGGAAATCTTGTTGTTTTTTCAAAAAAGGCACCCTATGACAATAAAATGTTGACGGATACCGTTTCTATCAGACTTGATAAAAACAGTTTTAAAGGAATAAACACTTTAACATTAGAATCATATTCGCTCGTTGACGGGCATGTTCTTAAAACTGAAACTGCCAGATATTTAATAAATGGAGAAAAAATATCTGGTGAAAATATTATTGATTAATTAATATAAATTTTGGGGAGCTTTGGAATCAAAAGATAATTTTTACAAATCTTATTCACAATTTGGTGAAGATTTAATGTTGAAATCGATTTTTGCATATATATTTAATATGGATTTAAAAAATCTTAAGTATGTTGATATAGGTGCAAATTTTCCTATAACTATAAGTAATACATTTAATTTGTATGAAAACGGCGGCAGTGGTATATTAGTAGAACCAAATCCGTCATTTTTGCCTTTATATAGCCTTGAAAGGCCAAGAGATATTGTTATCAGTGCCGGTATTAAATTTAAAGATGGTGTAGATGAAGCATTATATTATGATTTCGGTTATTATGCAATTGGGTTAAACACTTT
>CACWIL010000307.1 GCA_902760905.1 uncultured bacterium | reverse complement strand
AACAAAATTACTTTCATTCACGTCAAGAATAACTACATAATCAAATTCAAGACCTTTGGCAGAATGAATTGTTACCATATAAATATCCGAAGTGATTTTGAAACGCGACATCTGCGCTTTCAGATTTAAATCTACAGGTTCAAATTTATTATCACGAAGAAATTTACTAAAAAAATTTTTCTCTGCGTTTGTTTTAACCAGAATTCCGACGGAACAGTCAGGGTGGGATGTCCTCAAATAATTCAGGCAGTTGAGCAAAACCTCCCGTTCTTTTTCCTGAGTTCCGCAATGAATAATCGTAACCTTTTCATTCTCTGCGGTATTCTGTCTTCGGGCACATTCCGCTCCGTCATTGACAAAATCTTCCGAATCATGAACCTTTCCGATAATGCATGAGGCAACTTTATAGACAGAAATAGGATTCCGGTAATTCTGTTTCAGTTCAATCGATCTGGAACCGTGTACGGCAAAACCGGCATCCTTCCAGGTTATACCGTTGGTATATATTGACTGGGCGGCATCTGCCAGGATCATAATACTTTGAGTTTCTTCTTTTACCAGCCGGGACAGATAGGTTAAACAGGCCTTGGATAAATCCTGTGCTTCATCAATTATGATCGCATCAAAAAACGGTTCAACTCTACCTGTCATGGCAATATTGGGAAAATCATCATACAGGATCTCCCCGCGTTCCTTCTGATCCGCATAGACCTTTTCGTACAGCTGCCACATGACTTTTTTATCATCATCGGATAAACGACCTTCCCTCCCTTTTCTTCTCGTTTTCAGATATTCATCCAGACTGTGAATCATCATGCCCTTGAACCATTTAAATTCATCACAGAAAAAGTCAGGTTTTCTGTTACAAAGATTCGGCGTGAGTTCTTTGAAATTAATGTGCTTATGTATGAGATCGGTAAATTCAGGATCATAAATGGTTCTATAATTTAAACCTTGAAGGCATTCTCTGGAGATATAACTGTGAACAGTGGTAACTTCCAGGTGAAACTGATCATGATTGATTCTCTGGGAGTTTGTATCAAACAGTCCGTTTATATACTGTTTTAAAGCCTTATTATAAGTAAATACACCGACATTTATAGTATTCTGGCAAAATAGAGATTCATCATGGAGTAAATTATAAAGTTGCAAAGCCCTGGCCATGGCTATGGTGGTTTTCCCGCTTCCGGCAACCCCTTTAACTAAATAAACTCCGACTGGAGGAAGAAATAAAGCCCTACGCTGTTCATTATTAAGTTCCATATTCTTTCCTCCTGCAGTTCAACTCTTTTCACAGATCCAGCAAATTTTCGATGGTCGGTTCCCGGTTTTTCGCATTGTCACCATAAAGTTCCTTCTCAAAAACATCCATGGATTTAAGAGCGTCTATTAAACGGTTTCTCCGGTACAGCGAAACAAAATGAGCACAGGCCTCCGCCTGGCAGTTTATTGATTTTTTAGGATTGAACTCGATATCAGTGAACGCATCATACCTTATAATTTCCCTCATCAAATCTCTGTTCTGCTTTTGATAAAGAGCGTGAAGGTAAAGCCAGTTGTAAAACATGGTTTTCGGCTCTGTGGGATATTTTCTGTCTTTGAATCTGAAACCTGTGAGTTCTCCTGATCCACGAAGCCGTTGATCCTTTTTGGCATCCCCAGGGGTTTTAAAAAGCAGATCTTCGTACGGTCCTCCGTTTTCAAATACTTTGGCAGATTGAAACAGATTCTCCATAAAACAGAATCGGCCGTCACCGGTATTGATCGTCAAATTAAATGCACTCAGCTTTACCCCCAGTTCCTCTGAAGATTTTGACGAGACTTCCAGAATATTTAGATCTGGATTTTTTTCTTTGAAATTATTGTGGAGATTGGCAATTGATTTCTGCTTCTGCTTGATACTGAAGCCGGGACAGAAAACGAATTCCACGGTAATTCTTTTTACAGAATTAGTTTCCTGTTCAACCATATATACAGGTCTTTCCGCCATAGACTGTCCTCTTGAATTTTATACCGTACCAGCAGTTTCGTTGACTTGCTGAAACTTAAGCTACGTCATACTTGAAATAATCTCGTTACTTTTTTTGTTTCAATGGAACAACTCTGTTATTACAACTATGCATTCATTCTTAAAACAACAAAAACGATAGTCATAAAGTCCAAATACAGAATACTCAAAATTATTTTAGGCCTTAGTTTATTAAGCCTAAGATCTCATAAAAAGTAACACTATATCATTCTCGTCTTTCTCTGAAGAAAATCTTCAGCAATCATTCATTAGATCCCAACAATTCATCAATGTATGTTGTTAAGTCAAGTTCTCCAGGAACTGTTATTCCAAAATTTTCATAGCACTCTCTTACCTGTTT
>CACWIL010000306.1 GCA_902760905.1 uncultured bacterium | reverse complement strand
AACACTGAAATAAGTCTAGTTTCATGATAAAATACATCACATAGCAATCATTTTGATAATTTTGAAATATAAACGAGGTCCAAAATGAAACTCTTCGGCCGCAAGAAAGCCAGCGAACCAGCCGTACAATTCGATCCCGAAACTCAGTATGCCGTAATCCGCTCTTCAATCTGCACCGGAGAAAAAGTCGCCGGCTTCAAAAACAAAACGGACGGCCACTTCACCGAAGTAATGCTCATCCGTTCGCCTGCTGATGAAAAAGAATTCAAAGAAACCTATGGAGTGAATTCTTTGAAAGTTGAATACTAAGTTAGCACCCCTATTTTATTCATCCCTCTAAAAAAATAATTTTTACAAGCAGTTAAGAGTTGAAACTACTAGTAGAGGTAAATGTACAAAAAGAAGGATTGAAACATCTAGTTTGACATGCGCCTGCCCACAATTTTGCCAGAGGGGAGTTCTGAAAAAAAGAGCAGCTCTATTTCTTTCTACCGCTTGGGGGATATAGCCAAAATATCAAAAGGAAGTCTATCTAAGCTTCTTGTACCGTTGCCACCTGTAACAGAACAGATTGCACTTTCTGATAAATACGATAAGGTAAAAACTGTAGATTTCTACCATCGTTATGCAAATCCGATTATTGAACAATATGATATTCAGAGCTCAAATGTGGTTGGAAAAGAAAATATTAGAAGCCTTATGGATAATTGGCATAGATTATTTATCAGTAAATCCTAGATTCCTGCCAATTCTGCCATTTCACAGATTTTATCTTTCCAGCGTTGAACAAACTCATTCGGCTCAACAGGTTTTGCATCTGGACCACAGGATAAAATCCATTCGAGAATCTTATCATCCTGACTTGAGGTGAAAGTAAGTGTTGTTTTATTTTCAGATACTTCTAATACCTGGTCATCAGCCCATTTGTTTTCGCTAATCCAAATCTGTGTATTTCCATAAAACTCAATTTTATATTTCACTGGTTCTTTGAAAGTGTATGCGCCAAATCTGCTGAATCCGTGTTTTATTGAAAACTCATAATCCACAGGTAAATCAAAATTCTCACTATTCTTTGAACGAATTTCTTCCATTCTGCGAAGAACAAAAATTCTGTCGTCTTTTCTTTCTTCATCATAGCCGTATAAATAGCAGGTTCCGTTATCAAGCAAAAGTTGATAAGGATGAACAATACGATTCTTCTTTTCTTCACCATGCCAGCGGCCTTTGTAATAAAACTGAATTTTCTGATTTTGAATCATATATTCAAAAATTTTCGCAAACTTTTTCTGATCTACCAGATTGTATTCAGGTTTTGGTGGAATAGCTATTCGTGAAAAGTCCTCTATAGACATTTCAGCTAGTTCTTCAATTTTCTCCATTACAGATTTGTACAGCGATGTGTTCTGATATTGGTTTAACAAAGATTTTAAAATTCCAAGCAAATTATAATTCATCCCTGAATCAGTTTTAATGTACTTGCATTTTTTCCAATCCTTAATCAAGCGATAAGTCAACTTATGTTTATCAAAGGTGATAATCTTCTCCTTGGTCTCTCTATACTCTTTGTCCACACTATCACTTATCAAAGCAAGTGTCCGTCCAAGAGTCGCAGGACTTCCTAATCCCGAATTCTTAAGCGTAGTTTTATTAATTATCTCATTTCTTGATTCAGCTTTTTGAATCATGCGGATAATTTTGTTAATTCTCTCGTTTTGTTCTTTTGAAAGATTATCATTGAAATAATACATATTCATATTCTGAAATAAATTTTAAAAAAAATCTAGTCTGTATCATGCGTGATATAGACTTTGCATTATAATAAATATAGAATAATAAAAGGAGGCTTCCTATGAGCAAATGGAGCAAAGAATTACAGAATAATACCTTGGATAATTTGCGTCCTGGAGCAATGGTAAAAGATGAAGACCATAATTATGGTATTGTCACAGACATTGAGCCAAAAGTTGTCATCAAAGGAGTCGTATCAGGAGGTTTCTTGCCCGAACCAAGTGATGAGACAATCGTAACATTCACGTCAGCATTAGATATGGTTGAAGCCGGCTGGGTTTTGGATTAAGGAGCATAATTTGAAAGTTATTTTTAGTAGAAAAGGTTTTGATAGTTCTTATGGAGGTTCCCCTTCAATAATTTTACCAGACGGAAAAACAATGATTTCGTTAAATCCCGGCAAATTTTTTATTGAAAAATCTAGAGAAGAAAGAGAAGATGTAAAATTTTATATATATGTTATTTGCTCAGATAAAGAAATTTCAGATCAAATTGAAGAAGCAAATCAATTAAATGATAATGAAGAAAGTGAATTATCTGAAAAAGATGAAAAAAATGAAAATGGTGATTTAGGCCAACATAA
>CACWIL010000305.1 GCA_902760905.1 uncultured bacterium | reverse complement strand
ACTTATCCATGGTTATTCTCATCAGATTTCATTTAAGGGTAAAGTTCCTGAAGCTGAAGAAATTGCAGCAAAACGTGCTGAGAAAGTTGCTGCTCTTGATGGATTGAGTTATGAAGATGTAGTTAAGAGACTGTTTACTCTTACTGATGCAATTCTTGAATTAAACACAGCAATTGAGAGTGCAAACCGTGAAGGTCATAACCTGCTTTTTAAGGAAGCTGCGATAAAATCAAAACTCTCTGTTGTTGAATATCAGATCACTATGGAGAGAAAAGTCGAAGCAGAAACTGAAGAACTTGAGTATGATTATGAGCATACGGATGAAAAGGGAAACTACAAACGAGTGAAGGTTACTACTTACAATTATCCAATGCTCACCGACGAGACATTCGGAGTTTCTTTAATCGGATTGAAAAAACAGCTCAACCGTGAGCTTGAAACCGTTCGTGATGAGCTTACAGCATTCAATGCAACTCACAAAATTGACTATGAATTGCCGGAAGGTATTTTATAGGACAGATATGCAGTAAATGTATTTTCCAGTGGGGGAAAATACGCTTGGTTTGATAAAAGCTTTAAATCTTTGGATTCTAAAATTTATTAAACTAAGTTCTGGCTGATACCCACGCAAGGGGTAAGACCTCCACCATAAAAGGAATACGGCCGCCTTCGGGGGGACTCCCCGATAAAAGATGGCCTCCAGAACAGCCTTTAAAAATATAAAACTATAATTATTTATAAACCGGATTTTCCGTATTCTTGGTTTTATCTTTTTGAATGTTCGATGGCTTTTTAACAATTAAGGAACAATTAAAAACTTAAAAAGTTCAATATTTATTTCTATATCAGTTGGAAGCTGCAAATCTGGGGCGCCGGTTGAAGTTCTTCGGAATGGATTCCGGTGCTTTTTTTATTAATCCTTAAATGGGAAATAAAATGAGTAGAAGTTACAAAAAGTACATGGGTGGTTGTTTTGGAGGAGGTTCTGACAAATATTCAAGATCTGTTTATCATCGAAGCAAAAGAAGGACAGATAGAAAATATTGTTATGAACTGTATAAAAAGTATGAAATAAGTGAAATATTCGAAAGAGAATCAAATTTCTGTTTGAAATGTATGCTTTACACCGAAGATATTTGCTCTGGAGATTGGGCTTATTGTCCATATCAAGTTATTGATGATTTACCAACAGATAAACTCGTAGCCAGTGTAGATTATTCATGTGAATATGCTGATAGATGGGAATGGGCAAGTGATGGCGGTAGCTGTCTAATGGAAACTGAGTCTGATTTAATAAGAAAATTCGATTCGGATCTTTTTGGATTTGAAAGCAACTGGAGGCATGAAGCTCAAAGTAGCTGGATACGTTATCAGTCCGCTCTCAAAAATAAGAAAAACTATGCTTATGATTTTATTAATATGGTTGTTTCAAGAAACCTGGCTAAAAAGCAATTTTTGACCAATGAAGAATTGATTGCTTGGTTTAGAGAAAAACAGAAATGGCTTATTAAAGTCTGGAAGAAATTGAATTATGGGAAGTAATTAAAAAGGAACTCCGTTAAAAGCATTAAAGTTGTACTTTAATGACAAATGCTATTTCTAGAAATATAATTCTAATTGCCGGTTAATGTAGAGATGCCTGCTGCGGGGTCAGACAATCCTTGTCCGACGGTTGAGGAAATGTGGCGAACTTCACCGGCATTTTTAATTTGAAAAGCTAAAATGCCAAAACTGATAAAGCAAACGACAGGATATCTTTCTCGTATAATAAAAGGTGATAAAAAGTATGCTATTCACCTGAATGTTCCGGGTGTGATTTTGATTGGTGAATCAGAAAAGAAATATCCAGGTAAACAGTTTATTTACATTTTTTCTGATAGAGCATTTACTATTTCTTATTTTCATACAAGTTGCGGAACAATTACTCAAATTGAAAATAAATTGATTTTTAAATCTGATGATTCAAGTTATGAGTTTACTGTTGATGAACACTGTCTCGATGAAATAACAAAAGCAGAAATCCTTTTGAATATAGGTGAGATGCTTAAATAAGATACAAATTTTTTAGTCAGATTGGAAGCATTGAATAATGGAAAAGGAATAATTATGGATAGAAAAATTGATTATAATGGACTGCCGTATTGGATTATGGAATACTGCGCACGCATGCAAAAATCTGGAAAACTTACCTGTCCGTTATATACAGATGATTTTCAATACGGAGAATGGCAGATGCGGCTTCCTGAAGAATGGATAGATGAAGCAAAAAAAGCCGGTGATGTAAATAAGGCTCTAGAAAAATACTTTGATGTAATGGGTGATTTGGAACATTTATTTACTGATTTATGCTATTTCCATATTGATGATACAAAAACTTTTCCAGAACAGATT
>CACWIL010000304.1 GCA_902760905.1 uncultured bacterium | reverse complement strand
CGTAGCCTTTGGTGCAATGTGTATTGCAGGGATTTTAAATTTTTCGAATAACATGTACCTCATTCTTCCGGTTACAATTATTGCAGCAATTCTTCTTTTAAGAACAGGCCAGGAAACAAAAATAAAAGGAGATGCCGCCGTAGCAATGATTTCCGTTGGGGCGCTGGCGATAGGTTATCTTCTTAAAAGCTTATTTGCCACCTCTGCAAATATAAGCGGAGATGTGTGCACCACCCTCTTTAGCTCTGCAGCAATTTTAAATCTCAACGAGACGGACGTAATTTTATGCTCAAGTCTTTCCATCTGTGTAATAATTGCGTTCATAGTTTTTTACAATAAAATATTTGCAGTTACCTTTGACGAAAAATTTGCAAAAGCCGTAGGAACTCATGCTTCTGTTTATAACCTTGTAATTGCCATTATTATTGCAATCATCATTGTTCTTGCCATGAAGCTTGTCGGTTCCCTTCTTGTTTCTGCTTTGATTATTTTCCCGTCTCTTTCTGCAATGAGGGTTTTTAAAAGCTTTAAGGCCGTAACAATCTGCTCTGCTGTTTTTTCTGTAGTGGCTTCTTCCATCGGAATTATTTTGAGTATTACAGTAACAAATCTTTTGGGACCTTCAATTGTAGCAGTTGACATAATCGGCTTTTTAGTTTTTAGTCTTATTGGAGCCATTAGAAAATGAAAAAATTTTTGATTACTTCATTCTTACTTTCCTTAATTTTTACAGGCTGCAATAAAACAAAAACAGCTTCTCTTCCACCCGTTAATCAAAATTCACAATCCATAGATGATATTATTACACAAAGCACACAGGACGCTCCGGTTACAGTTCTTCCGATTCCAACAGAAGAAGTAACTCTTTCTATGGGCGTGCTTCCTTCTCAAGAAGAAATGTACGATGCCGTAAAACCAACCTTTACTCCCGCATCACAAATTGATATTGATTTATCTCAGATGTCTTCTTCCATGATTTATTCAATGGTATTCGAAATGATTTGTATGCCCGAAATGTATGAGGATAAAAACTTAAAGGTAAAGGGAAACTTTGTTGTTTATATTTCAGAAGAAACCGGCGACAGACACTATGCAATCGTCATTCCTGATGCTACACAGTGCTGCCAGCAGGGTATTGAATTTATCTGGTTTGGAGATAATAAAACTTATCCCCAGGATTTTCCTCCAATCGGTACAGAAATTGAACTTACAGGAAGATACAAATCCATCTACACAAAAGAAGGCTTTTTAATCAACTTTATAGAAGCTGTTGAAATTAGAACAAGCTAATATTAAATCCTAAACCAGCTCCAACTGTTCCATATCTATAGTTACCCTGATCTTTTCTTAATGAATAAACAAAATTATCCTGGTAGAAAACTCTAACATAGAATGGTGATTTTTGCTTCTTCATGTATCTGAAAACAAGACCTGAATTCCATCCCCATCCACCGGCAGGATTTGTTGTAATAAAATCAAGTAAAACAAAAGCCGAAGCATAAGGAACAATAACAAATGAAGTTCCAAAGTTTATATTAAATGCGGCAGTTACACCAATATTAAAGAACAGGTGATTAATTCCTTCTTTGTATTGCCAGTCGAATCCGAATGTTGTAGATAAAGGATTTTTATCTTCTGATCTAAAACTTGAAAACTGCATTGTATTATAAAAAGCACCAATATAATAGTCATCAAGATTTCCACTGTCGGCAAATACAGGATATGTAACACCGTAAGTTGTAATTTCCCTAACATTTGTATCTACAGTTATAAAACCTTTATCAAGGTGATCTTTATTTATGTTATAAGTCTTTTCCTTTTTATAATCTGTACTGCCAGCTGTAAGAGAAATTGATTTTATTCTCCATAAACCAAATTCATTAATCCAGACTGATTCAAGGGTATTATCTTTTCCATCTTCCTTACAGGTAAACAGCTGCTTACCTGAAGGAACGAATTGATATTTTTAAACTGCTCATATGTAATGGAACATGCATATTCATTTGAAATATACTTCCATACATCCTTATAAACTGTAGACTGTCCGCCAAAATCACTTGAATAATCAAAGTCATAAGTTTTTGAAAGATTCTTTATAAAATCTTCAGCATCTTTTGTTACATCCTTTTCATTATCTTTGGAAGAAGTTAAAGCAGTTTTAATAAAATTTTCTATAGTCGGAGCCGGAATTGTAAACCCTGCAAGTTCACGATTTCTTGATTTCCATGTATTAATACCTACAACCTTATACCCCAACTTTGCACTTGAATCCGGAATAAGTAATGGTCCACCCGAATTTCCAGAATCAATTGGAGCTGAATGCTGAATTACATAAGAAAGCTCAGGATCAATTAATTCCTTGATATCTGTTTTAGAGTTACTTATGTTTCCTTTAGCAAACTGCCACGACGGTTTATTTCTAAGAGAAGGGAATCCTGCAGAATAAACCTCTGTTCCGTCAGAAAGATTTCCTTTATAGAATTCAAATCCTTCTTTAATTTCTTTTTTGCCAAGATATATAATTGCAATATCAAGAGATTCAGAAACAGCTAAAACCTTTAAATCATCATAAAGGGTCTTCTTTCCGCTTTCAGGATCCACAAGTTCAAAACAGGCAAGCTCTGCATCACCAACAACATGCTTATTTGTAATAACATAGCTGGTACCTTTTGAATCAACATAAATAAAACCAGAGCCGAATGCTTTTACATTTATCTTTTTATCGTATCCCTGATTTTCCTTTTCTTTATTATCCTCTTCTTCCTCTTCTTCGTCGTCTTCCTTTTTTTCCTCTTTCTTTTCGTCCTTTTTCTTTGACTTTGAACTATTCTGCTTCAACATATCGTCTTTCTTGTCCTGATCAAATTTTAATTCATTTTCATTTTTTTGAGGACGTACAATACCAATATAAGAATTTACCTGAGCAAAAACCAAATCACCTAAAAATAACATTAACAAAAACAAAAATATTTTTTTCATATCCTTCTCCTTTAACTAAAATAAACTTCGATCCATATAGAATATTAAACCAATACCAACAGTACCAAGATGAAAACTGTTGAATTTTGTATTAACGGGATATAAATATGTATCTTTATAGAATAAATCTATACCCACATTCTGGTCTTTTAGAATCAACCTAAGTCCGCCAAGCCATGAAAAACCATAAACAGGTTCATCAGAAGTAATGCAGTAATCCAGATTTATTTTTCCATAAGGCTCACAAAGAACTTTTCCCAAAAGCAAAGGAAGTTTTAATGATAAGCCTAATTCATTCAATGAATATGTATCCCAATCACAGCTTTGCCATGCAGCGGATACAGAAAAACCAAAATAAGAAATACCTAACTCTACATTACATAAAAATCCCGGAGTAAATGCATCCGGATTTTCTCCAACCACAGGATGTGTGTAAGCTGCAACAACTTTTATATTTGGTAAAGTATAAATAAGATTCTGTTTTTTTACTGATTTATCAGTATCTATATTATGAAGCTTTTCTTTTTCATAATTTGCACTCTGCTTTGTATAGGAAATTGTTTTTACAACCCAGAGATTCATTTCATCCATCCAGGTTGATTCAATTGTGTTCTTTCCATCGGAAGTTTCAAAAACAACCTTGTATGTATTATCCTTGTTTTTTTCAATTGATTTTACTTCTACCTTTGGAACATTCTTATCTTTTACACTTTCGAATGTTTTGTATTTTCCCCAGAGATTGGCTGCGAGCATGCTTCGTTTGTAAGCTGGAATGTATGGTGCAGGAAGCCTGAAAATTTCTGCTTTACTATTCGCGTATTTTTTAAAGAGATTTTCAAACTGCTTAAAAGACAAATCTTCCATATTTGATTGAGCAATAAATTTTGTAAAATCCTTGGCAACCTTTGTCTTTTTTCCAAGACCCTGAGCAAACTCTTCAACCCTCTTTTTGAGAACTTCTTCCGTATTCTGCTTCTTAAAATATTCATCCAGGAATTTCTGAACGGTAACAGCAGGAATCGTAAAAGCAGTTAAAGCTCTTGAAAGATATTTCCATGTATTAACGCCCGCAACTCTATATCCTGTTTTAGCATTTTTATCTTCAATCAAAAGAGGACCACCAGAGTTACCAGGATCAATTGGGGCTGTATGCTGAAGAATATACGAATAATCCGGATCTATGAGTTTTTTCTCGTAAAAGCGTTCATTTGAAATATTACCCTTAGCAAGCTGCCATGCCGGTTTATCTCCTAAACCAGGAAATCCTGCAGAAATAACATGTTCACCATCTTTTAAAAATGGAGTATATAATTCAAGTCCGTGTTTAAATGGCTTTTTTCCTTTTGGAAAAACT
>CACWIL010000303.1 GCA_902760905.1 uncultured bacterium | reverse complement strand
GGTTTAAATAATACTGTCTGATAATTTCATCAATGCAAGTACAGATAAAATTTATTAATTTAATCAATGGACATTGTGAAGCCGATTCGAGATCAGTACACTCTGAATAAAAACATAAACATAAAGAATTAAGCCACTGTCGATCTGTCGGTAAGTCAACTTTATTTATCAACTCTAAAAAATATTTTTTTAAATTCTGGCGTAAAACCTCCTTCAAATCATCATTCTGGTCGGATGAATTAATTTCTCTTAGAGCAACTCCGAAATAACACCTTGCATTAGCATAAATATTGTAAATTGGATAATTCTTTTGTTCATCAGAGGTTACATTTTTAGAATATAACTCATTGTGCAATGTTTTTATAGTGTCAATAAGTTTTGGTACTTCACAGTTCTCTTCTTTCGAACCAAAATGTATAACATTGGCAATTTCCGACTTCAGATCATTTGGCAGCGGTGCTATTTGATTGATTTTATCCAAAAATTCAACAATCATATTTTCTTCAAGCAATCTTTCGGTTAAATCTACTATTTTTTTTATTAGTATAGTTCTGATATAACGGTCAAGATCCATGTCTTGTTGCTCTTTATTATTCTTAATATTATTCGTAATCCATACCTTAATACTGCCATAATTTTTACAGATATGATCATAAATTGAATTTTTTTCTAATGCCATAAACCGACAAAAATTAATATACAGTTTGCTGAGATAAAGAACATATTGACCTTTATTTTTGGCATTTTTTCTGTCCTGTTCACAGGAGTATGCACTCATATTATTTGAATCACCGGAATTCTTTTGTGAATAACTACCTAATATTTCTATCAGCAGTTCAACTTTCATAAGGTATGTGCAGTCTTTCCAAAAAATTAAATTAAGACCTGACTGGTATGAACGAAGAATGTCCTTAAAATTAGAATATTGAATTAAACGATAATCAGAATTACTATCTAGCATGAAAGCGAGAGGAGGGTAAATCGAATTTTTTTTAGTTTTATCAGAATAAACACCCTGCATGCTAGTATTTGATTTATGACTTGCGGTCAAATTGTAACTAGCTCTCAGGCCTTGCGCAGGCACAGTGTTACCGTTATTCCTGGCAAAAGGATCACCATATATACTCGTCAACAGTCCAGACGAAACTTTATTATCCCTTGTATTTATTCGCGAACCTGCAGAGTTACCATGCAAGTAATCCTGGTCATCACTTGCAAAATGATCTCCATATATACCATGGTGCTGACCATTTCCGGCTCTGTTACTGCCATGTTCTTTATTCATTTCGACATCATTAAAAACATTAGGATCATTAATCATAGGAACTAGCACTTTCCTCTAAATAATTAGTTAAATCACCCTGATTCCCATCTTTTGAATAACTGGTACTATCTATGCAAGTACAATCATCCTGATCATCAAAAAGGAAACTAATATTATTTGTTGAGGAAGGATAACATAGATATTCTATGCAGTGATGGAGATTAAAAACCCCGGGAACAGACACGAAAATAAATATCGAAAAACATAAATGCACATCATCACTTAAAAAAGATATCGACAGATATTTCTTTTTTAGTGAATCCGTAAGTTCAGAAAATGACAACGGGTCATCGCAATTTTTCTTTACTATTATATTTCCAATCCTAAACAACCCTGCGTTTAAACTCTGCAAAGAAACTCTTACTCTATACAAAAGACCTGATTTAGTCTTTTTCACAGTGTAAGGCGTATTCATCCTTTTTACATAAACAAGTTCACAACAAGAATTTTGTCGCTGAGTTTCAACACGAGAGTAATCTGAATCAGAATAAACAAAATAACCGGCAGTATAATGAGATCGCAACCATGATGAAAACAGTTTAAGCAGGTTCTTTGGTATCAACCTGTCAGTACTGTCTCTGCATAAGCTGGAACCATTTATATCTTCATCATAATAATCAGGAAAAACATTTTCAAAGGAGAATCGAGTGGCAACATTACGTTCTTTCAGATACTTGATCATTTTAATATCATCAATGTATTCAAGTCTGAGAATACACGAATAATCAAGTTCACTGAATACATTGGCAAAATTTTCCGAAAAGCCTGACATTCCATAAAGGTGAACAACAATATCGTTCAGCAAGCTGTTATCCAAAGCTGCAATAAACATACTGCTACGCTCTACCCATACAATTATCGTCATTTGATTAAATTTCAAAAAAATAACATCGTAACGGGAAGAAAATCCAATTGACAGACTATTTTTATCTTTCAATCCGTACTGCTTATAGAATGCCTCATTGGAAATGAATTTCAGAGTTTCGGCAGAAATAAAAAATTTACAAGGTTCAGTCAGAGCGGAATTCTGCAAAATAAATTTTAGTATTACACCCTCCACCTGGGTTTGATTCATTTGAT
>CACWIL010000302.1 GCA_902760905.1 uncultured bacterium | reverse complement strand
AATGTATTGTCCGCGAAATTAGAGAGGAGCTTGCAACAGAGGTTAGAGCAGAGCGCATTATTGGAGTAGTGGATTATGATTATCCTACCTTCCATCTGACAATGCACTGTATTTTATGCACTATCGTTTCTGGAAAGCTTCAGCTTTTAGAGCATGAGGCTGCAAAATGGGTAAACAAAGAAACTTTGCGTTCTGTTGATTGGCTCCCGGCAGATCAATTGATATTAGATAAAATTGAAGAATTATTGTGATAATGCGAATCTGCCGGTTAGCCGGCTTATGCTGCCAATCCACTCATATTATCTTTGAGCTTTTCAAGAGCTCTTTGTTTAATGTAATGAATGTACTGTTTTGATTCGCCCAAGGTTTTGCCAATTTCGGCAAGAGAGTAAGGGCGCTTGTATGGTTTAAGACCATAAAGCATACAAATGATTTGTTTTTCAAGTGTATCAAGCTTTCCCAGGTTTTCATAAAGATATTGTTTTTGTAAATGATAAATAGCAGTTTCTTCTGGAGTATAAGAAACTGTATCTGGGAGAATAGAAAGCTTCGATTCTCCCATTTCGCCATTAGCAGCTTCATCCAAGCTTACGCAAGGAAGGGTCTCTTCGAGAAGCTCAGAAATAAGCTTTTGATTAAAACCAGTTTTCACAGACAGCTTATAGATAAGCTGGTCCTGGCTGCAGTCTGTATTGATTTTTTTCAAGGCCTTGTTGATTTTCAAAATCATTCTAAGGCGTTCATCACTCTGGCGCTGGATATAGCCGCTTTTGTTACAGGACGAGACAATCTCGTTCATGATGTACATTTTAGCAAGTGTGATAACCTTATTACCCTTTGTATAATCAAAATGGTCTATAGCTTTTATCAGCCCAATAACAGCCTCTTCATCAACCTCCTCATTTGAAAGGCCGTGACCATAAAATTTTTTTCCGTAACTAAGCGCATAACGAATATTTGCGCGGATTAAGGTTTCGCGTGCCTGCATGTCACCGTTTGCAGCGAGCTTTGCCAGCTTCATCTCTTCTGTTTTAGAAAGTGGTGCAAGTGAAGCGCCATAAAGTGATACTCCCTCACTCTTAAAAAAATCTCTTACCATATTCCTCCTTCTTTATCTCTCCGAATATCAGTATATAGCGTACTTTCTCACAACTTGAGAAAGTACCCAAATTTATTTATAATATTTACAACTTTTTTAATGAGGAAAAAATGTCCTGCGGAGTCGATGAATACAAACGAATCAAAGCAATAGATGATGTTTTTAAGCTAGGCTACAAATTTACTGTAAGAGAGCTTTCTATTCATTTGAAGCTTAGAAACCTTCATGACCCCGCTAACGCCTTCTCCTGCGGTGTTAGCGAAAAGGTTTTGTACAAGGTCCTTACTGCAATGAAGAATGAACTCCATGTTCCTCTAACTAAGAACCTACAAAACCAATACTATTACGAGATATAATATTGTGCTTTTCCATTCCCAAGACAAGGGAATGGGTTGAGAATTAAAGCGTTATTTATCTACAACTTTTGTTACTTTGACACAGAAATTCTCATCGGGAATTACAATTTCGCCATAAGCAATAACTTTGTTGTTTTTGATAATTGTTACAGGCTCTAAGATATTTTCATTTAATTCAAAAATACAACCTTTTCCAAACTCGAAGTTATCACCAGTTTTACAGCATCCAAAAATAACCCTGGTATTTAAGAAATCATCAAATTTCTTTTCTTCGAGGTCGGACATATTTGATAAAACTCGTGCAGCCTTGTTATCACCGTCAATAACTGTAGCTTCTGCTTCGCCTGCATATTTTCCGTCTTTGTAGATGTCGAGAGGCTCACCACTAAACTTATTTGTTTCGTAAATCAAGTTTTCTTTTAGGCTCTCTCCATCATCAAGATGAAAGCGGCCCATTTCTACAATGGTGTTCGGAGTAGGGGTTGCGAGAGGAATAAAGGAAGCATCATTTGTTATATTAAAGAACGAAGTTTCATTCAGAGAATTTATGCAATCTGGATTTAAGAACAGATTTATATTACCTTCAGTCTGGCCTATCTTAATATAAAAAGTGGCAACTACACCCATATCATCCGAGATTGGAATATCACGAATAAAAAAATCACTAATGAATTTCTGATTTGAAAAATCTGGAAGACCTTTTCCTGCTTTTTTTGAAAAATAAGTTTGAAGGATTTTCCCAAATGGTTTGAAAAGGTATCCCATAAAAAGTCTCGCTTCAAGTCCATTAAGCTTTTGTGGTTTGTCTGGTGCTTTACCTAGTATACCTTGAAAAAAAACATCTGCTGCTATTTGAAAAGCTCCTGAACCTCCCATCCAATCAAAGGTGCAGAGTGGAGATGGAGGTGGTAAGGCCCTGAAAAATTCTTCAAAAGGAAATTGGTCACATCCAGCAAGGTG
>CACWIL010000301.1 GCA_902760905.1 uncultured bacterium | reverse complement strand
GCAGACCTGCAAGCATAATAGCAAGAGAAATTACAATTGCAAACTTTGGTCGTTTGACGAAAAAGTTCTCTGCCATTATATTATCCCTCCGAGAATTCTTTTAATTTTGTTAAATGCCCTTGTAAATATATTCATTTTCTTTGATTTTTTAACATCATCCTGAACAACATTTTCAACTACTCTGACAGGAGAACCCGGAATTACTTTCTGCATACCAGTTGTAATAATTACATCACCTTTTTTTACACCATCATAAACAACCCAATCCGTACCGACTTGTCCCATAGTTTTTATGTATGTAAGCTTTGGATTATTATCAGCATCCATTACATAAACATACAGACCTTCCTGATTTTCCATCGTTGCAGTTTGAGGAACTATCGGCATATCGTCATTTTTGTTGGAATATATTTTGACCCTGCCAAAGTCACCATGTAAAAGTACGTTATTAGGATTAGGAAATGTTGCACGCATAGTAATCGTACCTGTTGATTCATCAATTCTGTTATCATAAAAATCCTGAATCCCCTTAAACTCATATTTTTGCCCCGAGCTGAATGTAAACTCAACATCACGTTTAGCATTCGGGGAACCGTCAATTCTGTTCAATTCCGCATAATCTTTTGACTCAAGAGGGAATGTAATATACATAGGATCAGAGCTGTTAATAGTTGTAAGCGGCCCACTGCTCATTGAAACATAGTTTCCTACCGTAACATCAATTATACCAACTCTGCCGTCAACAGGAGATTTAACACGCGTATAACTCAAATTCCTCTGAGCATCACGATATGCATTTTCCATACTCTGAACCTGAGCTCTGTGCGCATCTCTTTGTGCAAGAACATTGTCATAATCAGCTCTTGCAACAAAATCATTTTCTACAAGCTCTTTGTATCTGGCAAGCTGTTTATTATAGTAATTCTGCTGCGCCCTTGCATTATCAAGATTACCTTTTGCTAGACCTGCAGCATTATGATATTCCTGAGGTTCAATCTCAAACAGAAGCTGACCTGCCTTAACAAAATCACCTTCTTTAAAATAACTTTTTGTTAAATATCCGTCTATACGCGCAAGAACTTCTACTCTGTATTTTGCCATAACTCTTGCAGGCGCATCAAACTCTCGTCTTACGGAAGCTGTCTTTACTGTATCTACAGTTACAGAAGGGGTTCCCATTGATTTTTTTTGTTTTGCAGAATTTGATTTAGAAATATTTGTTGATATCATTCTGACAAAAATAAGCGCAAATACAATTGCCAATATAATAAATATATTTTTTCTCATTCTCTCTCCAAATTACATACCCTAATATTAAACTTATTACTATAAGTTTAACAAAAATAAGATTTTTACACAACAAACAAAAGAATATTACCGGAATAATAAATTATATCTGACAGGGTAATAAATTACTTTCTGATAACCTTTAATCTTCTATTAGGCTCATCACCTACAGAAATGCTTTTTAAATTATACTGTTCAACCAGTTCATGCTGCAATTTTCGAATCTGCGTATTTTGCGGAGCAAGCTCAATCTCAGGAGCACCTTCCATAACTTTTTTGATAGCATTTTTTGCTTCATCTAAAGCCAAATCAGTTTCATCTTTATAATCCTGAGTTGCTGCTACATCCCCCGGCTGAATATCAAGCGCTTCTTTTAATACCTTCTGAATATGTGCCATTGAGTTAGTTTTAACATAGAACACGCGAACTCTGTATTCCTGTGCACTGCTTAAAATCTTAGCACCACCTTTGGCAAAATTTTTATGCGCAATAACAATATCAGAATCCTCAATATTTCTTGTAATTTCTACATTCAAATCAAGGCTCTCAATAATTTTTTCAACAATGGTTCTTGATACCGCATATAAATATACCTTTTTAAGAGGTTTAACTTTTTCAACATACTCCTGACGTGAGAACGAAAAGTTCATTTTATTATCTTTTTGAGTTTCCGGCATCATAGCATTTACTTGTGCCGGAGTCTCCTGTAATACTTCTGAAACCTTTTCTGTAATCTTTGAATCAACTTTTCTTATCTCAGGTCTTATCGGCCAGCCTCTAAGAATATAGTCTACCGCTTCAGATGTGTTTTTATAAACAGCTAAAGTGTTTCTGTCCTGAATCTCAATAACTATGTCAAATGTAGGTTGCTTCTCTCGTTCAAGAACAGTTTTTTGGGATGCACGACGTTTTGCCTCATCATCACCTAATGTAACAGATTGAATTCCGCCAACCAAATCCGAAAGAGTCGGGTTTTTAATCAGACTTTCAAGACAGTTGCCATGCGCAGTTGCAATCAGCATAACACCACGTTCTGCAATAGTTCTTGCAGCATGTGCTTCTTCTTCCGTACCGATTTCATCAACTACAATAACTTCAGGAGTGTGGTTTTCGACTGCTTCTATCATGATATCTTTTTGAA
>CACWIL010000300.1 GCA_902760905.1 uncultured bacterium | reverse complement strand
TTATTTGATCTTCTTTTGAAAATCCTCCTTTTGAATATCCTGTAAAGTTTGAAGTGTCTGATACAGGATCGTAAGGTGGATCAAGATAAACAAATGTGCTTTTTTTAACTTTGCTTAACAGTTCTTCGTAATCAGTACTGCTAAAATGCATTTCGGCTGTGTTAAAATAGGAGTTTACAGCTTTCAATACGGGTGCATTGACGATGTTAGGATTTTTATAATTACCGAATGGAGAGTTAAATTCTCCTGAATTGTTTACTCGATATAAGCCATTAAAGCAGGTTTTGTTTAAATAAATTATCCTTGCGGCTCTTTCTACATCTGTCATATTATCATATTTTTCTCTGTTTCTGTCCCAGTCACGAACAGTATAAAACATATCTGATGTATTTTCAAATTTTTCTAATTGATTGATCAAATCATCCACTTTATCTCTAATGACCGTATATACAAGTATCAAATCACTGTTTATGTCGTTGACATAAGCTTTTTTAGGCTGTAAATCAAACAACATAGCACCACCGCCAACAAATGGCTCACAGTATGTAGTAATTTTCGGTGGAAGCAGTGGTCTTAATGTGCTTAACAGTTGTCTTTTACCTCCTACCCATTTTAAAACAGGGACAACAAGGTTATTCTTTTTCATAATTCAATAGCCCTTTCTGGTCTTATAAGTATTCATTCCAGTCATTATAACATCTTTCATTGTAGCATAAACTACTCTGATGATCAAATTTAGCTTTTTGTTCCATGCGTCAATGAAATCTATGTTTGTTTGTCATTGACGACATTTAACAGGTATATAAAATGGTCAGCAGATACATAAATTCATTCTCTATGTACTTTTTCTCTCTTACTTCTGCTATGGATTGAACAGCCCTTAATACCTTTGCCCAGTCGCTCAAAAAAATCTTGCGTGACACATCATCTCTCGAAATATCTTTTCCCATAATGGTATATGTAGGTCTGTTGCTTGTATAAACGTCATAAAGCACCTTTAAGAGCAATTCGCTTTCATCCGCATTTATCCTGTCGAATACTTCTTTGAAATGATTTATCAATAACTCTTTTGTTTCTTTTGCTTTTTGTTGTTTTCTTTGTTCCTCTTGCTCGTCACGTTGTTTTTGCAGTTCTTGTTGCAGTTCGTAATCTTCATAGTCAAAATCAGAGTTGTCGTTGTAGTCGCTGTTGTACTCGCTTTGTGGGATAGGTGTCTTGATACATTTAACTTGTTCATTTGATTTGATTTTTTGATTTGATAACTCTGATATTGATTGCACGCAATCTTTGCGTGACTGTGACGCATATTTTGCGTGTCCGTCACGCATATTTTGCGTGTCCGTCACGCATATTTTGCGTGACTGTGACGCATATTTTGCGTGACGGTCTTCGGCAGTTTCCACAAGTTTCAACATTGTTTTTTTTACATCTCTAACATAAATCTTATTAGCTTTACACGAATACTGACGATAACGATATATTAAGCCGATATTTTCTAACTCTTTCAAAGTATTATCTACTGTTCTTTTACTGCACCCCAAAACTGCCGCCAACTCCTCAATGGTAAAATATACAAACGGTGTTCCGTCATCATCTTGGAACTGTTTGTTTCTCTCCGAACCTTCCAAACGGTCTGACAGCATGATGTACATCAACTTTGCATACGGTGACATACTTACGAACGGCTCAACAGTAAACTCTCTCGGAAATTTGATGTAATTAGATTTGATAGACATAAAAAAATGCACCCTTTCATTTGATAGAGGTGCACTTGAAAAATCATACTTGACGTTCATTCGCTTTTATGATACAATTATTCCGTAAGATGTAAACGAATGACGATATATCGAGTGTCACCTCGTTATATAGTTATTTTTGAGATATGCCGCACTCCTCAATGCAGCATATCTCTTTTTCTTTTAGTAATATGATAACGCATTTTGACAAAAATTACAATCTTTTTTCTGCAAATTATATATCATCAAAAGTCATCTGATCCTGATTTTCCTGCGGTAAAAAAGAATTTGTGGCTCTTAAAAATTGGTTTCTTCCCTCAATCCTGTCCACTTCAAGCAATCCCATTTTTTTCAAATCAGACACATATTTATTGATATTCTGCTTTTTGATTTTCAGGATTTCTGATACTTGTGCCTGTGTCATCGCTTTTGTTTCAAGCAGGAGCAAAACTTTATAATGGTATGTACCCAAATTCGCATTAGCAAGGGCATTCAGATAGTCTGCTGTTAAGCTGATTTTTTTTAATTTCATAACAACCCCCCTATTTAAGTAATATATACACATTACATATTTCATTGTAATATATTACTTTTATTTTGTCAAGACTTCTTAACCTTTTAGGCAGGGTTTTTGAATGAGTAAACAAACTGTTAACAACTTTTAAGAAAAGATATGGTACACTAAAAAAGAGGTGAGTGTATCATG
>CACWIL010000299.1 GCA_902760905.1 uncultured bacterium | reverse complement strand
TACTACTTCGCTACGTTGGCTGTATAGAGAATTTCTTTGACATGAATAACAACAAGTATTTGACAGACAATAATATAGAAGTAATGTCGGGTTTGACGAGTAATTAAAGGTCGCATCATAATGTGGCACCATTGTTGATACTAGCATCTTTGAGTTGAGATTATGGTATGCTATGAATGCTTACAGAAGATTGACGAGCGCACGGGTGCTGAACTACCCGAAAAGGACATCACTGACAGCGCGGACTACACATTGGTGGCTACTCCGCAGATACCCAGCGGCGATTTCGTGTTCCGCACGATACGCTATATATATAACATAGTATTATGTGTGAGGAAGATGCTCACGGCTCATTCCGCCTGTTCCCCTATCACCCCGACTGGAACATCGACGTTTATAACCTTGAAATGGTTATCCGACTGGCCTACGCCATCGACAGCCACAACAGCCTGAAGTTCCGCCAGTACATCATGAACCGACTGATGAGCAGACCGATGTACGAAAACGTCTGCCTGACGTTGGTACTGCCACCGAGATAGGTGTACCAACTATCCTACAACCCCAAATCCGCATCACCTGTTGCCGCTGCAATGGTGACGCGGATTTATGGCTCCTTTTCAAATCATTAGTGTCCCAATTTTAACGGGACACTAATGAATTTTTTTATTAAAATAAGGGCTCTCTTGCGGTTATTTCAAACTATTTTTGTACTTTTGTACACAGGTTCAAGAAAAAGACAAGCCTCTTATGCATAATAAATATATGTCAATAACTAATTCATTTTTTTAGATTATGAGTACACAGAAGTATTTAAATGGTTTGCAATCCATTCAACGAATTTTGACAGAATTTGAACATGTTCTAGAATATGACCAACATAAAGAAGACTTTTTGAGTTATTATAAACCCGATTATATTTTTAGAGGAGTGTCAACTTATAAACATGAACAATCAGAAAGTAAAAAAGATTTACTACGTATTCGTTCAGGTGCAGCAGTTAGGCTTTCAAATTCATTTGAGCAATATCATTATGCACAATATATTGCATATATAAAGGATTTAATATCATCGGCAAAAAACAAATTCCCGAGAAACTATGGAGGTAAATTGTCTGATTTGGATATTCTTGCAGATTTGCAACATAATGGTGCTGCAACATGCTTAGTAGACTTTAGTAAGAATATTCTTATTTCTATATGGCACGCGTGTCAAGACGGAACATGGTATAAGTCTAAAAAAGATACGAAAGACGAGCCTGAAGAGGATTTTTTTGCACCTAATTCAATTTTGCAAGAAAGGATATTTCCCCAAAACGCTAAAATCTCAAACCATGATGGGTTGCTTTATTGCTATAACATTACAGACGAATTATTGATAAAAAAATCTTTAACAATAGTTACTGATCAAATTTCAAAAAAGGATATTGGCGACTTATTAATGAGAACCCAGAAAGTAAGTGACATACAAGCTCAAACACAATACAAATTTTGGATGTGGACTCCGTCAAATATCAATGAACGAATATCACATCAAAATAGTGTGTTTATATTTGGACTGGAACGATTTTGGGTTCATAAACATGGAGTTAAAATCATTGTTATTCCAAATAAGGAAAAAGATAATATTCTGCTTGTGTTAAAGGACATTTTTGACATTTCTGCGCCAAGCATATACCACGATTCTAACGGATATGCAGATTCACAAGGTAAGCTCAAAAAAATCATAGAACCTATATCAGAAAAAGGAGAAGAAGGTTATAATTATTCAAGATACCTGAAAGGGGTGAAAAATCTATTAAAAGGTAACTTGAATGTTGCCAATGGCTTTTTTCAACAATGTCAAGAAAATACAGGCAATCCGTATTTTAATGCAGATTTGTTGTATTCTAAGGCATTGTTTTATGAAAAAAGTGAAAAACCAGAGTTTGCGTTTTCATTGTTAGAGGCTAGCTTTAAACAATGCGAGGATGGACTGACAAACTATCCGATATCAAATAATGACATGAAAGAGTTGTTCTATAGCAAACAAATTCAGATATGCAGAAAGATGCTGTCTGTTTCATATCAAATTCGAACATATAACGAATGTAAGAATATATGCAAAAAGATTATTCAGATTACAAAAAACAGCAGCAAATACTCTTTGTATGAAAGTACTAATGCGTACTGTAAACTTGTTATAATTGAAAGTCAGATCTTATACAGACTTAATACTGGGAATACGGATTATTCTAACGTTTGTAATCATGTTAATCAATTCATCGATTCACATAACAAAGAGAATAGTGAAAGAAAATGTATTGCAGTTTTTTTTAAGCATTTAGTTAACCTCATCGAGAGCAAAAATGATGATTTAGAAAAGAAATACGAAGAAGCCAGAGTCGAGCTAAAAAAGGAATTTAATAATATAAAACACCCATCTTATAATCCATGGATTTTTTCTGATTT
>CACWIL010000298.1 GCA_902760905.1 uncultured bacterium | reverse complement strand
TTTTCAATAGCTTTGTCGAAATCTTCCTGAGTTATTCTAAAATTACGCTTATCTTTTCCTGTTATTGTTCCGTTTTCCATTTTTCCATGGATACCTGCTCTGTCATATCCTGCAAGATGTGCTTCATTTATTATATACCTTATGTCAGCACCGCTTGCTTTCAGATCAAATAATCTTTTTACCATTGCTTCTTTATCCAATTTTGTGTCCAGAGGTTTTTTTGCGGAATATATTTCAAAAATTTGTCTTGTGCCATCTAAATTGGGAAGCTTGACTTCAATATGCTTACTTAATCTTCCCGAACGGATTAAAGCTTTATCTAAAGCTTTAAAATTATTCGTTGCACCAATAATAAATATATTATCACGACTTTGATCCAAATCTGAAATAAGAGTAAGAAGTTGGTTTAAAGTTTTATCACCATGTTCATCAACACCGCCTCTGCTTCTTCCTATAGCATCAATCTCGTCAATGAATATAATTGTAGGTTGTTTTTCTTTTGCCTCTTCAAAAAGATTTCTCCAGTTTTCTTCTGAAGCACCAACCCATCTTGATTCCATTTCCAATCCGTTAAGCGGCATAAAGTTTGCATCAGCTTCGTTTGCCAAAGCTCTTGCGATGTGTGTTTTACCTGTTCCGGGAGGTCCGTATAAAATAAAACCTCTATTAACGTCAAAACTATCGTACATATCAGGATACTTTAGCGGATAAAGCATACTTCTTTTAAGCTCTTTGATCAGCTCATCCTGTCCGCCAACATCTTTAAACGTTACTTTGCTTGAAACTTCTTTTGCTTCTTTTGAGAGTTGAGATAACATCTTTTTATTAATTTTTTCTATTTCTGTTTTTTCCATTTTGGTAAAATCAACAGCTTTGCAAAAATTCTTTCTGAATCCTGTTAAATCACGTTTTGGAGCCGGTTTTATCTGAATAGCATCTTTAGGTCCGGGCATTGAAACCAAGTCATCATCAAAAACATAATACGAATCATAAGGAGTTAAATAATCTGTTTTTATTGCCTTTGCATCCATCAGTTTTAACTCAAAGTCATTCAGGTTAAGAATCTCTTTGTTCCATTCTTTATCTGTATAAAATCCAAGATAACCGTTATATCTTTTTTCAGGCAGAAAGAAAACTCACCGTCAATATTTTCAATGCTTTTAAGCATTTTGTTTTTTGCTTCGCTTAATTCTCTGCCAACAAGGATTAAATCACCGGGTTCAACTTTTTCAAACATTGAAGCAAGTCTGTCCTCAAGCGGAATTTTAAGGACCATTTCCAGAGAATCTTTTGGTGTAATGCCTTTAAAAATTATATGGTTATAATTTTTGTTTAACAAGTTCAAATCTGTTATGTTTGTTTGCTGAATGTTATTTTTATTATGATTAATTTTTGTCTGATAGTGATTTACTGATATGTTGTTAATTGGACTGACTTTCATTAGTACTCCTTATTCCCCTGTACTCAGTATAAAACAGAGAAAAAATAAATTTGCTAGCAAAGAGCGTAGATTTTACAATTATTTACTTTTTTAAATAGCTTTCAAAATTTTTTTCTTCAACTTTATATCCGCAGCCTTCATGAAGTTTTCCCGGATAATTTATTTTTTTTGCAGGATAATTTCTGCACATTTTCAGTCTTTTGTCATACACAGAACACAACCCTTCGTCTGTTACATATTTGCATGCAAAGATTAAATTTCCTTCTTCATCTTTTCCTCTTATATAAAATCTTTTGTACTGAGGAAAGAGAAACTGCATAATTTTAAAATCGGTAGTTGTATATGTGTCAAAAGCATACATATACCGGCAGCATTTACCGCATTTCAGACACTTTCCTGTAATTTTGTATTCCATTTTTTCGGGTACAAAATACGATAAAAATTCATTTTTTAAAATTGTCAAAAAACTTAACATTCTGTTTGTGATATATCCCCATAAATATTTATTTGGTAAAATATAGTTAATACTATACTACATCACTTTAACCGTAGTCAATAAGAAGTGAGCACTGAACAGGAGTTAATATATGGGCAATTATAATGTACCCAGAAACAGAAAACGAGGAAACAGAGGAAGAGTATCCGTAGAAAATCCGCTTGTAAGTTTTTTGTTGTCTGTAACGGTCATTGTTATAGGAATAGTTTTGGCGGGATTTATTGCATTAAAATTTTATTTGGTTTCACTTCCGCCAATTAAAAATCTGAATACCTTAAAACCTAATATTGTTACTACATTCTGCGCCGGTAACGGAGAAGTTATAAAAACTTTTGCGGCATATACATATTCTAATGTTGAACTTAAAGAAGTCCCGGAACAGCTGGTAAAAGCATTAATTGCTACTGAAGACAAGAATTTCTATAAACACGAAGGGTATGATTTATTTGGTCTTGCACGTTCTATGGTCGCAAATGTTTTGGCAGGTCATGTCGTTCAGGGTGCAAGTACAATTACTCAACAGTTGTCAAGAATATTGTTCTTGTCTAATGAAAAAACATTTACAAGAAAAATAAAAGAATTGCAGGTTGCAGCTCAGATAGAAAAAACAATATCTAAAGATAAGATTCTTGAAATGTATCTCAACAACGTATATTTGGGTTCCGGTGCGTATGGTGTAAAAGGAGCGGCTAAGATTTATTTTAATAAAAATCTTAATCAGTTAACACTTCCGGAGATGGCTCTTATTGCAGGTTTGCCACAGGCGCCGTCTGTTTATTCGCCATATAATGATAAAGAGCTTGCGAAAAAACGCAGAAATCAGGTTTTGTTAAGAATGTATAAAATGAAATACATTGATAAGAAAACATACGAAAATGCAAAAAATGCGCCTATAGTACTTTCAACTATGCCGATGATGTATGCAACAAACAAAGCACCGTATTTCTGTGATTATGTTATGAAGGAACTTCTTAAACTTGGATTTTCTGAAGATGAAATTGTTAACGGCGGCTTAAAAGTTGTAACAACACTTGATTATAATGCACAGCTAAAAGCTAATGAAGCAATTCTTGCAAATTTAAAAGCCTGGGGTATGTCAAAAGATAAAAACCAGGCAGCAGTATTTTCATTCAGCCCTGTTGACGGAAGGATTCTTGTTTATGCAGGCGGAAAAGATTATACAAAGAGCCAGTATGACAGGGTTTCTCAATCACAAAGACCTTCAGGCTCTGCGTTTAAGCCATTTATATATACAGCTGCAGTAGAAAAAGGGTTGTCACCGAATGATATGATAGAAGACTTGCCTGTAAAAATCGGTAACTGGACTCCGAGAAACTACGGGAATAAATACAGAGGAAAAATCCCTGTATATACGGCATTGATGGTATCTTCAAACGTATGTGCGGCAAGAGTAATGGATATGATAGGTGTAAGGCCTGTTATTCAGCTTGCAAGAGTGATGGGAATATCAACTCCAATTCCTTATGATTATACAATTGCGCTCGGTTCAAACAGTGTTAAGCTGTTTGAAATGACAAGAGCTTTTGGTGTATTTGCAAACGGCGGATATAAGGTTGAACCTTATGCAATTGAAAGAGTTGAATCCTCAAGAGGAACAATCCTTTATGAGTCAAGAAAAGCACGTACAAGTAAGGTT
>CACWIL010000297.1 GCA_902760905.1 uncultured bacterium | reverse complement strand
CTGTTTTGTAAAATAAAATTACCGCTTCTCGAACTTAAAGTTCCGCTTGTTCCGCCACATAACTCATTTTCAGTCGAAATTACGTCACTTTGACAGATTGCACTTACAACCGGAATTTTTACACAATTTAGGAATTCCATAAATTCATCATGAACCCCAGCAGAGCGAATTGCACTTCCAGCAAGAATACAAGGTCTTTTTGCTGACTTTAGCAGTTCAATTACTTCATTAAAATTTTGTTTAGGAGGTGTAATATATTCTATTTTTGAATTAACCGGATATAATTCATCTTCTTCAACAGTTGCACTTTGAACATTAAGCGGAATATCCAGCCATACAGGACCTCTTCTCCCAGACATTGCAATGTCATAGGCCTTTTGTACTTCTTGTTTTATTGAAAGAGGATCAATAACCATTTTACAATATTTGGTCATATTTTTTATGGAATTTGTAATATCAAACTCCTGTTCACCCCTGCGTCTCAAATTCAAACCTGACTGAGCAACTGTTGTGTCATATCTAACCTGACCTGATATAACAATTATTGGAACACTATCCTGATATGCTCCCATAATTCCTGTCAGAGTATTTGTTCCTCCTGGACCAGATGTTACACAAACAAGTGCAGGTTTGTTTTGTGTATATTTAGCATAACCTTCTGCTGCCATTGCACAAGCTTGTTCATGATGGTTAAATATCGTTTTAATTCGCTTACTCGTTCCAAGAGCATTGTCAAGATACATCGCTCCACCACCTACAACACAAAAAGCATTAGTAATACCGTTATCTGCCAATGTATCTATGATAATATCAGCAACTCTTTTCTTCATTATATATACCCCTTAACCATATAATTTCACTTTCAATTCCGTTATTTATATTTGTAAATTTAAAAGTATTGAATTCGCTTGAAAACCTGGAACTATCTCCGGTATATTCGTTATTTAATCCTTCATTTAGAACTATAATTCCGTGTTCATTATTCATTTTATCACAAATAATTTTAGCGAGTTCAGAAAGTTTGTAACAATTCGTATTACAAATGTTGTAATCGTGAAAAACCGGAGTATTATTAACAATAAAATTTATTGCTTTAATCAAATCATCAACCAAAACATAGGAGAATAAGCAATCTTGCCTTATTGTTATTGGCTTGTTGTTTAAACAATCTGTAATTGCACTTCTTATAAAACGTCTTTCCTGTTCTTCTTCTCCATAACAACCAAATATTCTTAAGTTATAAATATTTTTTGAGTTGCGGGCAATTTGTGTCAGAATATATTTTGCATAGCCGTAAGCATCTTTTGGTATAACTTCGCCTAAAACTTCTTCCTTTGCTTTGATTATATCGCGCGATTTATCAAATTCTGCACCTGAACCTATATAAATTATCTTTTCAAATTCGTTTTCGTGATTTTTCAGATTCAGCAAACCTCGCATTGTGTAGTCTAAGATATCTTCCTCTTTGTCATTTGGATTTCTTCCCGGGGTAAGAATAGCACAATGTAAAACAATATCAAACTTTTTATCTTTTAAATACTTATCAACAGAATTTTGGTCAATAATATTCAGTTCTGCTCTGCAGGGTGCTGATATTTCATACTTGTCAGACATGAGTTTTAAAAAATTTTTTCCTATAAAACCTGTTCCGCCAGTTAACAAAATCCTTTTCACTATACTACAGCTCCTAATTTTGTTTTTAAAAATGCATGTATGGTATCTGAGATTCTTACAATTTCTTCTTCTCTCAGAGCAGGGAAAGTCCCAACCCAAAAAGTATTATTCATAATAAATTCTGTTTTTGGAAGTTTTTTATACCATTCTTCAGATAAATCTTTTGAAGTTAACAACTCTGAATTTCCGATTCTGAATTTTATTTGTTCATCATCAACAATCATCGGCTGCCTTAAAATATTTCCTGCAAATAATTGTCTTGTACCAATTTTGTGAGCTTCTAAGTATTCAACCATTTCTTGTTTTGTAAACGGAGCACCTTCTTTTACAGAAATCAAATATCCAAACCAAGACGGCTTTACCCCGTCTTTTATGACAGGTAAAATTAAATAGTCCTTTAAATCTTGTAATTTTTTAGTTAAAAGCTCGGCATTTCTTCTTCTGATGTCTAAAAAACCATCTAGTTTTTCTATTTGAGAACACCCTAAAGCCGCCTGCCAATCGGTAATTTTTAAGTTAAATCCAACATGAGAATATGTGTATTTATGGTCGTAACCATATGGCAAATTACCTAATTGCTGAGAGAATCTCTTCCCGCAAACACCGTCTTTGCCTGGAGGACAACAACAATCTCTGCCCCAATCTCTGAATGACATTATTATTTTATATAGCTGAGGATCATTAGTTATAACAGCTCCGCCTTCACCCATTGTTAAATGGTGAGCCGGATAAAAACTGAATGTTCCTATGTGTCCGATTGTACCGATTTTTTTACCTTTATATTCACC